>CALFBW010000468.1 GCA_937951415.1 uncultured Chitinophagales bacterium
CCGTTTTCTTTTCTTCTTCGTAGAGTAACTGCTTTAATCGATAGCGGTAAAACACATAGGCCATGAATGTCGCCAGCAAGAAGCAAAGCCCTATGAACCACCAAGTCTTCCAGAAAGGCGCATCAATCTCAATTTCTAAACAATGTGTCTCGCTTTCTCGACCGTATGCATTTTCTGCCTTTATTTGAAGCTGATAAGAGCCGTGGGGAATCTTTGTATATCGAATTCTCTGTTCAGGACTTATTTCTAACCATTCATCTTGATAGCCTAGTAATCGATAATGTATTTTACTTTCTTTGGGCTTTAACAAACAAAGAGAAAGGGCTTCAAATGTCAAGGTATTTTCATCGTAAGGCAGGCGAATGTATTGCTTCTCTCCTATTCCTTTGACTTCCTTGGTATCATTTATTATGAACTTACTTAAATAGCACTGCACAGGAATATCTGGAACCTTTATCTCTGAAGGATGAAAGCGAATGGGCCCCGAAGCAGTGCCCATGATAAGTTCGCCATTTTCTGCCAGATGCTGATTCGTATTCATTACAAACACATCGCTTGACAAACCATCTATTTGCTGAAAATGCACAAATTCATCTTCCTGAGAATTGGGAGAATATCTCCATAATCCCTGATTTGTCCCTACCCACAAATCACCTTCTTGATCTTCCACGACGCCATAAGTATTTCCCGAGCTTAATGGCTGTGCCTCATCAGTTGCTGGAACGACAATCGTATCATTGATGATTTTCACCAGTCCTTTATTGGTACCTGCCCACACCGTATTCGCTTCTTGTCTACTTTCGAAAAAACTATAAATATCAAGATTGCATTTGACCTTCTTAATCAATTCCAATCCCTCATTTGTCGCATCATAGACCCATAACTCACTGCTTCGATACGTCAGGTATAAACGATTCTTACTGGTCTGAAAAAAATTAACGAAAGTAAAACTGGTGTCGTTTACAAATTCGGGAATCGACTCCAATTCGTAGTCTCCCTGAGAGTTTTTTACTAATTCATTTATTCCCTTATTGCTCAAAGCAAAAACTCGATTCGGAAACACTTCACAAAGTTTCCGGAACGACATTTCCTTTGGCGTAGGAATTTTATGTATTCGCTTATCTGTACTTTCTCCTACTTGATAAATTCCTGAAGATGATGACCACAAAACCGCATCTTCTACAGGTAAAAAAGACCATGTACTGGCATCTATGTCATAAAAGTCAGGATAGTTGACGGTATTGATCAAATCCCCTGTATTCGAAAGGTGAGCCAACTGTCCATTCTCCGTTCCGATATATATTTCCCCTCTTCCATTCTTATGAATAGTAACTACTTCTTGATTTTCTAGGAATGCCTCCTCCAATCCATTTACGAAAGAATTATGTTGTAGATAACTATAATCAAGACCGATGTGCTGCTGCGAGATCCAAAGAAAATCGCCGGCAGTTCTGTTTAAGCTGGAAGGACTATTCTCTGATAAACTGTAACGTTCCTCTTCACTGTTTAGCCAATTATCCTCTACTTCCTCCTCTTTCCAGTTATACAATACAAGTCCACGACCCTCGGCTGAAAACAAAACTCTATCGTCATCATAAGTTACTGCATCATAAACGCGCAAATTCCTTGAATTCAAACCAATTTCTGCTCCACCCTCTTTATCATTGACTAAAAAGAATTTATCCTGACTAAAAACAAACCAGATGGAATCGTTAAGAGAAATACCTTTCCGAATATTTGAGTACTCACTCAGCAGCCTTCGATGACTCAACAAGCTAGTATCCTGCAAATAAAAGATGTCAACCCCTTGTCCATACCACCAAGGAGCGGCAACAATTTTATCAAGTCGATCGTTCGTATCGGTACTCGTAGAAAACTGAAAGCCTGTTGTCTTTTCAGATAGCTTGACATACTTCGCAGGGTTTTCTGCATCCAAGCCCCATATGTAATCGCCAGCCCTAAACCAAAGTCGTTGCTCAGTATTGTCAAAATGAAAAGCGATATAATCTTCAGCTACTAATCTTTCATCGAGATCCTCTACTTGAAAAGTAAGAATAGAATCTTTTTCTCGTACGTAACAATTCAGTCGCTCATAAGTACTAAACCAAATATTGTTTCTTTGATCTTCAAAAAAATTACTTTGCACATTCAAATCTACCATCCCCGACTCAAGGCCATAGGCCTGAATTTTGTGACCATCAAAGCGGTTCAATCCATCAACCGTACTAATCCAAACAAAACCTTTACTGTCTCTAAATACATGACGATTGTCTTGATTATCACTAAGACCATCTTCTAAGTCGATAGTTTGAAAATTCAGATGCTGAGCAAAAAGACAACTAGTAGAAACAAATCCTAGACTGCTAACAAGAAGAGTAAGAATTAATTCTACAACCAGTTTCCTTTGGAAATTTCGATACAACAAAATCGCAGAATCAATAATACAAGTCAAGATATTCGTTTTCGCATTCCTTTTTTGCGATCTATTCGTTCGTGCTACCTCTACCCCACATCGTTGGACAAGGAATGCCTATGGCCAGCAGCGGCATGGTCCCCAGAACATCTTCTCCTTCTTGAACGATCTTTCCAACTAAAGTTGAGAATTCGCGCTGGGACTCTCCTTCTATGAATCTGCTTCCGTAATCGATTTTAGCTCCTGAAAAAGTGATATAATATTTTTTTAGCGCTTCGCTTACTCCATTTCCATCCTGTGAAACATCGGGTGGCAACTCTTCCATTTGACTGAGTAA
>CALFBW010000469.1 GCA_937951415.1 uncultured Chitinophagales bacterium
ACGACACAAAACAATCTGAGTTTTTATGCTTTTTTTCCTTTATACGACCAATTAGGTGGATCATCTTAGAGGAAAAGAAAATCATGAACTTCATTTACACCTTAATTCTTGCATTTGGATCTATATTCCTTAGTTCAGAGAGCCAAATTCTAGAAACCTTACACGAAGATACAGAGATTGGAATTAGAGTTGATGAAGCAAGACCACCAGTTGATTGGTCAGAAGAGGCAGATTAAAATCAAATCAAAATCCCCCTCGAGTTTTGTTCATCTAGTTGAAGAGTGGCCATTTCCTACCAATCCTTTCCCCAGATACACTTACGGATAGGAAATGGCCCACTTCTTTTGTTCTTTAAGAAACGCTAAATTCCCTTTTCCTTCTTAAAATAACAAATATTTTTAATAGGAATCTTTCTTCGTTATATGTAAATAAGAACTGAGGTAACACTTCGATATTTCCTAGAAAGAAAGCTCTCTTATCAGGGTCTTATCGACTAGCTTTTATCTCAAAAAAATCGGAAAATGATTTTTTCTGACATTTTCGATACATTTAGACCTTTAAAATTCCTACTTAGAAAGGTACTTCTCCACTGTTTATCGATAGTTTTATATTTACTTTCTATATATAATTCAAACATTCACGTATAGGATTAATATATGTACGTAACTCAATGACTATATAGCCGTACAATGCTATTAGTGGTAATCCAACCTTTTACTGCTATTGCGAACCTATATTGAACATAGTCACCTCCTGGGCTACAGATACGAAAAGAAATGAGTGTAAACAGAACATTAGTGTGTCTATTATGGCTGTGCCTGAGTACTTTTTTAGCTGCTCAAGTACCACAAGAAGATTCTTGGTTTCAGGAATGCAAGGCATCGGCCCTAGACATGGATAAACGGGTTGATCCTATCCCTTGCACTTTTAAAACAATTACTGTTGATCCGTTGATCTTGTGCTCAAATTTGGAAAACGCACCCTTAGAGAATTTAGGGCAGAAGACAGCTGGAATGATCGTCCATTTGCCCATGCCTGATGGATCTGTTGAAGCATTCGAAGTTTGGAATTCTTGCATCATGGAAGCGCCATTAGCCTTAAAGTTTCCAGAGATTCAAACCTACAAAGGGCGTTCTCGCAAAAATTCCTTTCTAACAACTCGTTTCACAGTGAGTCCACTAGGACTTGATGCTACGATTAAACAAGGTCATGAAATCTTCTTTATAAAGCCTTTTGCGATAGGAGAAAATGAACAACACATCGTTTACAAACGAACTGATTTAGGGCAAGACCATTTGAATTTTGAATGCTTGACTGACGAGCTTTTACACACAGACTCCAATGCATGGCATCCCAAGAAAGGAGTTAGTCCACAAAAAAATCCAGAAGGAATGCGCCAATTGCGTTTTGCAGTTGCAGCTGCGGGAGAATACACTGACTATATGGGCGGCACAGTTAGTAATGCCCTGTCTGGAATCACCGCAGGAGTTAATTCCTGTAATTTGATCTTAGAGCAAGAAGTGAATACAAGATTGTTACTAATAGCCGACAATGACCAAGTGATTTATACGAATCCAAATTCAGATCCATATGTGGACGATAGCCATAGTGATAATATTGATCTAAATGAAACGAATCTCTCCAATGTTATAGGAAAACAAAACTATGATTTGGGACATGTGGTGAATCGAATCATCGGGGGCTTATCCTGGGTAGGCACCATTTGCTCTGCAGACAATCGGGCGCGCTCAAGCTCTTATTTGAGTAATACCGATTATGAGACCTTAATTCATGAAGTTGGTCATCAACTCAATGCTTCACACAGTTTTAATAGCAACTACAATACTTGTTATAATGCGCGATTCTCATGGTCGGCTTTTGAGCCCGGATCAGGCTCTACCATGATGTCATATGCGCAGCGCTGTGGTTCTGACGACATTCAAGAATTTCGCCACTACTATTTCAACAATGGATCATTGTACTTCATGTTAGGACATATGGATTGGGTAGATTGCCTACCAACTGTCCCTAACGGAAACAATGCTCCGACGATTGATGTAGGTGGGGATTATGTCATCCCAAAAGAAACTCCTTTTATGCTTTCTGCAACTGGAGGTGATCCTGACGGAGACCCTATCAGTTACTCTTGGGAGCAAAATGACCTAGGGCCACCTTGCCCACATTACGAACCGTTTGACAATGCGCCTTTATTTAGATCATGGCCTCCAAGACCAGAAAGCTATAGAGTTTTTCCACGCTTTGTAGATCTTTTGCAGAATACCACTAGCCTTGGAGAATACTTGCCAGATTATGAAAGAACAATGGTTTTTAACAGCTACATCCGAGACAACAACATTGCAGGTGGTTGCGTGAGTAGCGACGAAATGACGGTTACCGTTACAGATGACGGGCCCTTTGAAGTTACTTCTCATAACAATGGAGGTAATTGGGAAGTGGGCGATAGTGAGACGATCGAATGGAATGTTGCAGGAACAACGAGCAACCCGATTGATTGCGATTATGTAGATGTCATTCTTTTAATAGAAAGCAATTATCCAGGAGCACAAATCATGTTGGCAGAAGGAACAACCAATGATGGAAGCAAGACTATTACAGTACCAAATGTAACAACCGATGAGGGAAGAATTCTTGTTCGCTGTAGTGATAATATCTTCTTCGACATAAACAACTCCAGTATTTCAATAACACCAGCCCCAGTACCTGCCTTTCAACTTACTGCTTCAGCGATTGACAATGAAGTTTGCACCAGTGAAAATGCGAGCTACAATTTAGAGATTGGAAGTATTCTGGCTTATTCTGGAGATGTTGATGTCTCTGTATCAGGCCTTCCAACGGGAGCCTCTTACTCTTTATCGGACAACAGCCCGAGTGCCCCAAGCAGTCTTACTTTATTTGTGGAAATCGGTACAAACACTCCTTCTGGTAATTACGATTTCAATGTTCTTGTTACAGACGGGAATCAATCGGAAAGCTATAATCTTGAACTAAATGCATACGTAATACCGAATGCTCCGAGCCTTGAATATCCAACGCAAAACATGAACAACTTCCCAAGCAATGGCTTGATCGAGTGGGCCGACAGCCCCGACGCGAGTTCTTATCAAATCCAAATAGCAGAAGACGGAAGCTTTAATAACATTATTCTGGATGTGACGGTTAACAATTCTCAGCTTGATGTGAGTGGATTGAATACGGGAACCGTTTATTTTTGGAGAGTTCGTTCAATTAGTGTGTGTGGCATGGGCAGCTTCTCAGGAACGAGGGCTTTTGAAACTTCAGCAGCCATATGTTCCAACTTTTCAGCGACGAATACTCCGTTTACAATTCCTCATGCAGGTACGCATAATTTGACCTCAGAAATTATTTGGCCTACTGGAGGTTCGATAACAGACGTGAACATTGTCAACATGGCTGGTACGCATAGCAATGTAGGCGACCTTACTTTTATTCTTCAGTCTCCAAGCGGAACCGAAGTACTTCTCGTTCAAAATCAATGTGGAAATATGAACAATTTCTCTGTTAGTTGGGATGATGAGTCCAGTAATAGTCCCGCTTGTCCGTATAATGATGGAGGGACCTACCAGCCCGTTGGTGATCTTTCTGATTTTGATGGCGAAGATGCGCAGGGGATTTGGCGCTTAAGAATTATTGACAGCAGTTCACCCTTCGGAGGGCAAATGGAATCTTGGGAACTCGATATCTGTACGCAATCTGTTCAAGCACCTATCTATGTAGATCTTCGCGTTTTCCTGGAAGGTCCTTACAAGAATAACAATAGTATGCAGGCTAATTTGGCAAGTATAATACCACTAGAACAGACCTACAATCAAGCACCTTACAATTACATGGGCAATGAAGAAATGAATACAGTGCCACTAGATGTTGTGGATTGGGTATTGGTCGAGGCGCGCAGTGGCGTTCCCTCACTTACTGGAAGTCGAAGCACCTTAACAGCAGAAAGGCGAGCCGGAGTTCTCTTGAGTTCTGGTGAAATTGTAGATCCAAATGGCGGTGCACCCTTACAATTTTCTAACATCACAGCGGGGCAGGAATACTATTTCGTTGTGCGACATCGAAACCATTTAGACGTCATGACCGCTGATCCAATTGTAGTAGGATCGGCTGTCACTTATGATTTCACTTCCGCGCAAAATAAAGCGCTTGGTAATCAACAAATGAAATTAGCTTCTGATGGAAAAGCTGTCATGTACAGTGGCGATTTCAATGGAGATGCTACGATTCAAACAACAGATTTCGATGAGTGGAACTTTGATCCAGCACTCCTAAATGTTTACTACAAAACGGATGGCAATCTGGATGGCACGATCCAAAATACTGATTTTGATCTTTGGAAATTAAATAAAGCCACACTGGGAATTGCTGAATTACAATTCTAAGTTCTAGTAGAGTTTGCTAATAAAAACAGAAGTCGCGCAGTTTATACTGTGCGACTTTTTTATTCTATAAAATGTCGTTTCTGCATTCATTTTCGCATCAATTTGTTAATAAGTGAACCATTTTTCAGGGTCGATGTTTATTCCAAAAGCCCTAAAAGATGATAAATAATCGTTTGTTTCCACTGGTGCTCTGCCTTCTAATTTCTGGTTCCTCGATCTTTTCACAAGAGAGTGCTGAAATTGTCGGGCTCTTTTTTAAAAACAGCAGCTTACAACTTGCTGGCTTATCCCTAGAAGATGGAGCGGTCGAAAAATTGGGAGATGGGCCTATTAGTGCCGATGGATTTACTCAAGGAGTTTCCGACTACGATCCATTGAACAAGCGCTATTTCTATGCTCAGGGAAACCCCATGCGGTTGTTTTCAGTAGACGCCTTAAACGGAGAAGTCATTCAAAATCCCATCATTGACAATCCAAATAATGCAGTAGCTCCTATCACTAATTTTGCTTACAATTGGCTCAACGACACCTTGTACGGATTGGAATATCAATACACAAACGGTCAAGAGGAGCTGCGTTTAGTGAGTATAGATGAAGCCTCTGGAGCAATAAACATTATCTCAGAAGAACCTGTAGCAAAGACTCCCTTTTTATCTGGGAATTCAGATATTGATCCCGTTCATCGTCGTTACTTCTTCGCAACGAACGACAAACTGTATACTGTGGATTTAGATACCGGAGAACTACTTCATGAAGCAACTATCCAAGAAAGCTTTGCTGGAGAAACACAATTTTTCGTCAACCTTACGTACAATTGGCTAGACAATCAAATCTATGGTTTACACTTTAGATCTATACCCTCTACTGATCCGTTTGGATTCGAACTCAACTCTGAATTACGGTTAGCAAATATTGACCCAGAGAGCGGGGAAGTCAACTTAATTTCTGAAGAGCCCACCAGCCCCGATGCTTTTTCCATGGGTGATTGTGATATTGATCCTGCTGGCGACAGGTATTTCTACATTCGTCAAAACAGTCTTTATATCGTGGCCTTAAGTACAGGAGAAGTCCTTGAAATTATTCCGATTGAAAATCCAGAAGGGGCTGTTGCCCCTATCATAAACATGAGTTTCGACGACTTAGCCGCTGGTCCACCTGAAACGCTCTCAATGATAATGCCGACTCAAAACATCGAGGAAGAATCGAGTATTCGATTAGATGCTTTTGTGGGTCCTAGCGCTTCCTACAAGTGGAGTAACGGTTCTACCGCTTCTTTCATAGAGGTAACTTCTCCTGGTAATTATGTGGTAGAAATTACTCGGGGAGATTTTGTAATTGAAGGAACAACGGAAGTGAAATCTGAATTTTCAACGGGCATTAGCAATAATATTTCCAACGAAATACGGGCTTTCCCGAATCCAACAATGGGGAAAATTTACCTTAAAGGCCTCCAGTTCGGATCGAAAAACCCCATTTCCTATAAGTTAGTGTCTCAAGATGGCAAACTAGTCGAACAAGGATTTTTGAGCACAAATGAATTTATTTTTCCCGAAGAAATTTCTACTCAAACTGGATTATTTTACTTGGTACTAGAAGGCGATAAGCTAAGGCAAAGGCTACCCATTCTGCTCAGCAAGTAATATTCAGAGGTACTTGCTTTGGTGCTTTTTATTTGCAATGAAAAAATGATTCGAATAGACTTTTTTATTTTTAGAAAAACCTCAGGCAAGATTGCTGGATAAGCACACTAGCCTCTTTTTTGAGCGTTCTTACTTGTCCAAGCCAACCAATTTAATGTAGAATCGCACAACATACGATCCTCTTCTGAAGACGAACAAAGCTGTTGAAGACTCTCCTCTAACTCCGCGAACTTGAGGCGTCGTTCCTCTTCATCTAGAATCGCAAAATTCACTCTTCGAAAGAATGTGGAAAGCGTATTAAATATTTGTGGGTAGTAATCAGATCGTCTTAATTTATTGTAAACACCAGGGGCTTTTGAATAAAGGAGTCGATAATTTTTTTGTTCGTAAAAGCAAGCCAATCGAATAAGCTCCACAAAGGACCAAACGTCTGGTCGAACCTTCTTCAATGAATCACCCGGCATGTTTTCTAAGAAGGATTCCGTTTTTTCGTAATCTTCAAGAACAAACCAAGAACAAGCAACATTGAAAAAATAGAGCAAGCGGTATTCATGCGTAATCGCTGGACCGAATTCCTTGTATTGATGTTCGAGATCTTCAAGGAATGGAGCCAAAGTAGTGCGCCAATCCGTACAACTGTGGATGTATGCCATCTTGACATCAATCATTGATTGAAAGCGGCTCACCTTACAAGAGAAATCCTTACACTCTAGCCCGTTGATTACTTCAACACACTCCTTCGCAAGCTCGAATTTTTCCATTTTGAGCGCCATCATTCCAATACGATGATGTGCACTCGTATATAAAGATTGGTGATGTAAGATCAATGTCGGATCAGATTCAATTTTGGCCACCAAGTTTTGATGTTCCGTGAGTTGTTTTTCTGGCTCTCCAATGAAGTGAAAAATAATTGAACGGCAAGCATGATATTCCAAACTCGCACGTATCGATTGAGTTTCGTAATCTTCTTGCAAATAAGTCTCTTTCAACTGAGCACCTAAGTCCTTCTTGAGAATTGCTTTTTGTTCTTTATTCAGTTGCAGCGAATTTCTGATGTGCACGAGCAAATCGGCATGTAATTCAATGAACTCCAAATGCTCATTCAGTAAGGCCTGTACCTCCTTCGTTTTCCGCACACACTCTTTCAAATCACCGGCTGGTCGATCGACCACATGTGTCCGAATCACCTGACGTTTTAATCGCAAATATTCCAAAGCCAATTCGAAATGCTCTTTAGCAATTGCTTCTTCCAAAATAGAATCGAACTGCTCCAAAGCAAAATCAGGCATGCACCATTTAAAGAGAAAGAACGCTCGACTTAAGCGCTGATGCATTTGCTGAATGTCGTTTTCTTTCGATTTTGCAATCAAGTAATCGAGGCATTGTGGCATCTTAGACCGAATCAAACGAATCTTATCTCCAGCTACTTCTTGAAAGGGAAACAGTCCCATACTTTGCAACTCTCGCTCTTCAGCTCCCGATATAAAACTCCTTAGTATTTCTCTATCCCTATAATCCATTTATCAAAATTGTGCAGAATAAAAAAATGATTATCAATAACATAGTGATAAACTAGTCAAAGATAAGCCCAACACACACATTCAAATAGAACTAAAAACTATGCAAAAAAATTAATATAATCAGTTTATTTTTACCTAAGCTTTAATGAAGGTTAAAGGTACATCTTGGCAATTAGCTTTTGAATGCTAATTGCAGGATTGTAAGGGAGGATACTGATTGTCGTGCAACAAAAAAATCATCTTTCTTTCTTTTCGATTTGAAGATGAGCTAGAAGTAGAGAATATGATTCTTCTACCTTAAGGGCATACATAATACAGAGTAGCAACGCATCAGCTACCAGCAGTTGGACGCAACTGAACTAGAGAGGACTGTCATATGACTATCCATTTCTAATCTCATTCCCCAAGATGAATTTGATGCAAGGGCCACAAACTTGCTTGCAGGTTTGTGGCTTCTTTTCCTTCGTCAAGAGCGAATCACTTCAACAGTTGAAAAGTCCCCTTCGTTGTCAAAACTTGACTATTGAAAGTACGGGCTTCAGCATAGTAAGAATAGGTTTCTGTGTTTTGCAGCTTCCCTTGGTAGTAGCCATCCCACCCTTCTTCTAAGTCGCTCGAACTGTAAACTTGTTCCCCATATCGGTTGTAAATAGAGAACTCAAGTAAACTTTCTAAGCCCCATCCGCCAACAAAAATTCGATCATTAATGTTGTCTTCATTGGGAGTAAATGCCGTTGGAACATCGATGCTGTACTTTTCTAATACCTCTATTTGAAACGTCTGAACAACATCAAAACAGCCCACAGGGTCTTGCAATCTAACTTGGTAAGTCGTAGATGCAAAGGCTTGATCAATAACTGGATCAGGGCAGTCATCACAAGACAAACCATCGGAAGGGATCCACTGATGAATCACCGAAGTATCTTGACCTGTATTTAACTGCAGAGGTTGACCGATTACTACCGTAGTATCAAAAAACAGAACGGTAGGTTCTTCATAAATAATCGCAGGAACGAGAGCCGTTCCTTCGCAACCAAATTCATCTATTGCAGTGACAGTATAAACTGTGCTTTCGGCTGGGAAGGCAATCACTTCCGAACCACTGCTGCTACTTAAAGTGGAATCAGGTGACCAAGTATAAGAAATGGCACCAGCAGCTGTTAACACCATACTATCACCAGGACAGGCCCCGGTTGAAGTTGTTTCAATAAACAACATTTCTTGAATGAACATCTTTTTGGTTATCGCATCAGAACAACCAGATGCTTGATCTGAAACCGTTAAGGTGACATCATATTCTCCCGGCAAAAGATAATTAACTGGTTCTGGATTGGGGCCAATAAAAGATTGTCCGTTTCCAAAATCCCAGACAAACAAATCGCCTCCTGTAGAAGTATTTGTGAAAAAATCAACTTCTCCTATACAATGTATACTATCATTTGCTGCTGCTTCATTATTGCGATTAAAGTCTGCCTTTACATTTGCGAATGAAACTTCTCGAACCGTAGTCGCTTGACAAGTTCCATCAGGAGAGTTCGAAACTAAAGAAGCAATGGTAAAT
Organism: uncultured Chitinophagales bacterium; assembly: GCA_937951415.1. GTDB lineage: Bacteria > Bacteroidota > Bacteroidia > Chitinophagales > UBA2359 > CALFBW01. Next base: position 9,140 of record CALFBW010000469.1, read on the forward strand.
CCACTTTCGGGCACAAAATTGTACTGATGCGTTACTGGAGAAACATTTTCTTGCTCTACTCCATCTCCAAAATCCCATGACCAAGTCCCAACATCCATGGTATCAGTAATGGTAAACTGAACTGTTTGCCCCGCACAAATCTCTGTCGGAAAATATTCAAAGTCAGCTACTGGTCCGCGAACATCAATTGATTCGCTGTAAGTATCGCTACATCCCGCAAATGTCGTCACAGTAATCCCCACCGTATAAATTCCTGGCTCTGTGTAGGTGGTACCTACTGAAGCATTTGGTAATACGGGATCTCCATTGCCTAAGTCCCAAACCCGTGTGTAACCAAAACCATTAGCGTTACTAGCATCCGTGAAATTCAACTGTAAAGGATAGCAGAATTCATCGTCAGGAGGAGCAGGGAATGTAAAATTGGCTTCCGGTAGGTCTTGCACGATAACATAAGCTTCTCGCACCTCTGATTCTGTACAACCATCGCTATCTACTACACTTAATGATACATCGTAGACTCCAGGCTGATCATAAACCGTAGTAACACTACTTCCCGTTGGAAGATCGCCATTCCCTAAGTCCCAAGAATAAGAGTCGTTCGTACCTAAGGCAACGAAAGTCAATGATTCGCCAATACATATGGTAGGTGATCCAACCGATTGGAAAGATGAATTGGGTATCTGTGGTTCTACCGTGTCACTGAATTGGCTAGAACATCCAACTGCATCCATCACCGTTAATCCAACAGTTGTTGTTCCTTCAAAAGTAAAGCTAGGATTCTGCTCCATAGAAGTTCCGCCACCAAAGTTCCATGACCAACTTACTAAGGTGGTATCTCCTGTACTACTATCCAAAAAATCAACTGCTAAAGGAGCACAGCCGGTTGGCGGGCTGTAAGTAAACTCTGCCGTTGGTTTGAAAACTT
>CALFBW010000470.1 GCA_937951415.1 uncultured Chitinophagales bacterium
ATACATGACCCCGCAAATTGCCGAATCGCAAAGGGCGACTTTTTATTCCGTCCAAAGCTTGATGGGACGATTGGCTTTTTTCGCCACTTTGTTTGGACTTTCCTTTTTCGTAGAAACCGGTCAGTTAACCGACTGGCCGACGCTCTCCTATTTATTTAAAGTCTGCTTACTAGTAGCTTGCTTACTCGCTTTCCCTATTATTTTAACAGCAGGTAAGTTTTTGGCAATAAATGAGAACGAAACAATAAAAGAATAAGCATTACAAACTGAAAGACTCTAGTAAGAGCGTATTTTTATTTATTAATAAAAGAGACCCGAAAAATACATGGACAACAACGACATACTCAGACGCATTCGCTACACCTTCGATTTCAAAGATGAGCAAATGATTGAAATTTTTGGTTTAGCAGATAAGACCGTAAATCGATCAATGGTGAGCGACTGGCTCAAACGCGAAGACGAAGAAACCTATGAAGAATTGGAAGATCTTGAATTGGCCATTTTCTTGAATGGTTTCATTGCATTACGCCGAGGTAAACGCGAGGGACCAAGTCCTGCTCCCGAGAAAATATTGAGCAATAATGCGATCCTTCGGAAACTAAAAATTGCTCTAGAATTAAAAACGGAAGATATTCAAGATATTTTTACCGGCATTGATAAAAAAATCAGTGTACACGAAATCTCTGCCTTTTTGCGAAACCCTAAGCAGTCTCAATTCAGGCATTGTAACGATCAATATCTCCGCAATTTCATGACCGGCATTCAACAAAAGTACCGTCCGAAAATCAATGAGTAATCAAATAAAAAAATCGGTAACAAGAAACGAGAATATCTACAATTTACTGCCTCTTATTATATGCTCTGCTCTCTTACTCGTAGGTCTTAGTACTTGTAAAAGTATGCTAACTTACACAGAAACGGACAGCCCTGTTTATTCCTCAAATGAGCAGTTCGATTTTCCTGCAAACGACACTTTGCGGGTCGTTACTTTTAACATTAAAGAATCGGTAGAAATTGATGGCGCAATAGAAACGCTAAAATCTTCCAATTTATTCAGAACTGCACATGTTTACCTCCTACAAGAAATGGATGAAGTAGGCGTACAAAAAATCGCCGATGCCCTCGAATTAAATTACCTTTATTATCCGCTCACAAAAGATGAAAACAATTTCGGGAATGCTATTTTGTCTGTTTACCCCTTAGCAAATCCTAGGAAGCTTTTACTACCCCATTTAAAGAAATCTGCGAGAATGCGCGGTGCTGCAATCGCTTCCATTAAGATAGCAGAAAAAGAAATCCTCATTTATTCGGCTCACACTGCTACGATTGCCACCTCTCGAAAAAAGCGCGAAGCACAAATTGAATGCATTCTTAAGGATGTCGAGCAGCAGCAAAGGCACTACGATCACATTCTAGTAGGAGGAGATTTCAACACCCTTCTTGCTCCTTATCGCCGCTATGTCGTAAATTCCTTTGCTTCCCAAAACCTAAAACAATTAACAGCAGACAGCGGACCTACCAGCAGTTATTGGAGCGGCCTATTATCTCCAACGATTGATCATATTTTCGGAAAAAAAATGGAGGTCTTAAAGGTTCAAACTATTTCGGACAGTGAAGCGAGTGATCATTTTCCGTTGGCTGTGGAAGTAGTTTTGAAGTAGGCTGATCAAGCAATCTTTTGCCACAGAGTGGCAGCATGTTAATAACTACAAATAGCACAAGAAAAAGCTCCAGAGGAGCGACATGTCACCATTTTATTTCTAGCCATCAATTGCAATTGTCTTGAACTATGATTACAAATGATGAAATGAATACTATGATTAAGATAGATTTGCCCTACATGCTCAGCCCGCTGAATGCAATAATGTCACCCATATTGGGTTTCGCTTCCTGTGTTATCTTTCGTCCTTTCAGCACTACGCAACTCCCAATAAATCACGAACTAGAAATGAATCACTAGCCAATAGTCACAGCGTGACGGCAAATATTAGCGATGGGTTTCAACCCATCGGAGCCCCGTAAATAAAACCATGAAATGCAGGTTCTCAAAAAAACCTCACGGCATAATCGATTCCGTTTCTATCAACGGACAAAAGCATCCCTCACGGCAGCGATGGCTTGAAACCCATCGCTATAATATTCCGTGCCTTCAGCACTACGCAACTCCCAATAAATCACGAAATAAAAATGAATCACTAGCCAATAGTCACAGCGTGACGGTAAATATTAGCGATGGGTTTCAACCCATCGGAGCCCCGTAAATAAAACCATGAAATGCAGGTTCTCAAAAAAACCTCACGCCATAATCGATTCCGTTTCTATCAACGGACAAAAGCATCCCTCATGGCAGCGATGGTTTGGAACCTGTCGGTACCCGGCAAATAAAACCGTAACGATTAATAGTTTCAGCGAACCCTCAAGGGGACAGAATGGCTTTACATCCATCCATATTACTAATATGTTCGCAAGTCTAGGAGTACAGAGACTTCATAAAACTTCTAGCAATCCTTTGCCACAGAGTGGCAGCATGTTAATAACCACAAATAATAAAAGAAAAAGCTCCAGAGGAGCGACATGTTATCATTCATAGAACTGCTCGCATCCTTGAAAAGTATAGTACCAAACTACTACGGAAAAACGGTCTATCAGATTATTATGATCCCAATAAAATACCATAGAATGGAATCTTTCGTTCCTCAGTTATTCTCTGTGTACATAACTTTACTCAAACCATCTACTTTGAAAAAAGTGCTTTTCTTTCTATTAAAAGCATTAAGTATATTGCTACTCTTCGGACTTGGAGCCCTTGCCCTTTTTACTTATCATTTAGAAACTGGCATTGACACATTAATGACCAAAGAGCAACAGGAAGCTATGTTTACCGAGATAAAGAACACAGAACCCCTGCCCGAAAAGTATTATGAAACTATAGAAAAATACTACCCAGGATATTTCAACACAAATTTTTGGGAAACAGCCTTTAAGGCGCTTATACTTCCAGATCATGGAGATCGCTTAGAATGCCAATGCATGAATCTTACCTATGTAAATCAATCTTATCGCTACTTTAGCAATGAATCCTTCTTCAAATCTTACCGAATTGGGGTTCCCATAATTACTCTAGCAATTGAAGAGCGGTTTACAGAAAGAGAATGCTTCGCTTACATCATGAACAGAACATATTATGACTACCAAACAACAGGAGTAGAACAAGCAGCCATGTGCTTCTTTGAGAAATCCCTAGAAGAATTGACCGAAGAAGAAATTCTTTCTCTTCACATCATGCGAAAAGCACCAGCTACCTATAACCCGAAAAGAAATCCCAAAAGACTAAAAGATACGATCAAGGAAACAATAAGAAGACATGGAGTCGAGAACCTCTAAATGATCAATCAGAATTACAATCTTAAATACTGGAAAATCATAAAATTGACTACTGGTGGAACCAATAAAGCTAGCGCAGAGTTGATAGACCAATACACATCTTTAAGTAGATAGATCAACCAAATCTATCAAAAAGACTTATCATGAAAACAAAAACACTATTTCGACCCGTAAATCTGGCAGAACTTGATTTAGTGAAGGCATTGGACTGGAAAGGTTTTCCTCCTCGGCTCCCTGAGCAGCCTATTTTCTATCCAGTGATGAACCAGGAATATGCCGAAGAAATTTCGCAAAAGTGGAATGTTCCAGCTTACGGAAAAGGCTTTGTCTTGCAATGGGAAATGAATGCCGCCTACTTAGATCAGTTCAAGATCGAAAACGTTGGAGGTGCCCATCACAATGAACTTTGGATTCCAGCAGAAGAGCTAGATACTTTCAATGCCAATATAGTCGGGTTAATTGAATTGGTGAATACCTTCGAATAATAAGATAAACCACGTCCCGAGTTTCCCGATGGGGAATTCGGGGCTTGGGAAAGCAGTCTAATACTCTTTAACTTATGATGACCGAATTCTTAGACAGACAACAAAATCTTTATCCAATTAGAGATATTATCATAGGCAAATTATGACATTGTTTTGCCTAACAAAGAGAAGGAACTAAGTTTGATTTAAATGATAACAAAGAAGATATTACTCCTAGCGTTTTGCTTCATCGTAATTTGGATATGGAACAAGTATATTCCTGAACATATCGTGAAATCAGTTGGAAATTTTCATAGAAAATTCAATAAAAACAACTTAGACAAGCAACCCATTAAGTTCGCCTTAGAAAATGAAGAAAATTTTATCAAGTTCGCAAAAGCATTTTATTGGCTAGGATACTTAATCATCTCATATGGAGTACTACGTGCCGAAACTGTAGGATAAAAAGTAAACTATTATGTAAAAATTTGGCCGCATAAGTCTAAGAAATAGGAAAAGAGTCGGTATACCTTGAGGAAATTCTAGTAAAACTCCTTCGTTTTTCTGATCTTGGTGCGAGGATGAAAATGGAAGATGAGGACACAATATCAAGGTAATTGAATCATTCCGATAAATGTCTGACATTACATTCTTAAGGCCGCCAGAATCACATGAAACTTTCAGAACCCATAATCATAAACTTCCTCGACTTCTTTAAAGAAGGTAAGTTTGATTACCTAAAGTTGGGTCAAACGAAAGAGTGGATTCTCAACAACTTCCCTGATCCCGATGGAAAATTCGAAGAGGGAGA
>CALFBW010000471.1 GCA_937951415.1 uncultured Chitinophagales bacterium
TGCATTCTTCTCAAGGCCTTACGCATTCTTACTTCTTCCAATTGGTTTTGAAAAACCTCTTCGTAGCATTGACGAAGCATCATATTGTCTTCATCGTACTGACGATACACATCGAAGATGAGGCTGGCGCTCGCTTGTAAATGTTTGGCGCGCACCTCCTTACCAGGATAACCATGAAAAATCAAACCCGCAATCGAAGCGATGTCGCGAAATTTCTTGCGCGCCAATTCTGTGGCATTGAGGCTTTGCTGCAAATCTTCTAGGAGATTTTCATCGGTAAATAAATTGTGCTTCATTGCCGTCTCTAGTGGAATTTCTTGATCGGAGAAAAGTTCGAAACCATAATCGTTCATAGACAGGGAAAAACTCATCGCCTTGTGTTGCCCAATGCGAAACGCCAAAATGGCCGCCAATCCCTCATGGACCAGGCGCCCTTCAAAAGGATAGACAAACAGGTGAAATCCGTCCTTGCTTATTATGTATTCAATCAGCAGCTCCTCTTTTCGTGGAAAAATGGAGCGCTGCATCTGCATTTTCAAGACTGGTAACAAGTGTTCTATCTCCTTGTGCTCCATTACACCATTGGCAATCAAGTGCACTTGCTCACGCAAGAGCTCCGACAATTGTGAACTCAAAGGCATTCGTCCACCCCCGAATCGCGGAACGGTTCCTTTCTTCTTCGAGCTTCTTTTCACAATGACCGACAAGCCTCTCAAGCGCACAAACTCCAGTTTTTTGCCAGCAAACCAGAAAGTGTCGCCGGTCTTGAGCTTGGCTGCAAAGTATTCTTCTACACTTCCGAGATTCGCTCCGCGCTGCATTTTCACTTTTAGCATCTGCTGAGAAACGATGGTACCGATAGAGAATCGATGGCGCCGCGCGATGTGTTGATCTTTTACGATAAAAAGCCCATCATCCACCACCACTTTCGAAAATTGATCGTAGGCGCGTAGTGTTTTACCACCCATGGTCACAAACATCAGCGCCTCTTTCCACTGGTCTTCATTGATGTCGTGAAAACAATAAGTATTGCGTATTTCTTCGAGTAATAAATGCGAACGAAAACCATCGGAAACAGCGAGGGTGACGAGGTATTGCACCAAAACATCGAAGGCAAGTCGAACCGGTTCGCGGCTTTCGAGTTTCTCGCGAGCGCTGGCTTCTTTGAGGGCGACGGCTTCCAAAATTTCAAAAGCATGAGTAGGCAAAAAGTAAATAGTACTGATTGCTCCCGGTTCATGTCCGCTTCTACCTGCTCTTTGCAGGAAACGGGCAACACCTTTTGGTGAACCGATTTGCACTACATCTTGCACAGGCTTGAAGTCGATACCTAAATCGAGACTAGAAGTACAAACCACGGCTTTCAACTGTCCTTTTCCCAAAGCTTCTTCGACCCAAGCACGAATTTCTCCATCGATGGAACCGTGGTGCATGGCAACCGCTCCCGCCAAATCGGGAGAATGATCGAGGATCGCTTGGTACCAGAGCTCCGCGCCCGAGCGGGTATTGGTAAAAACCAAGGTACTTTCGCTGCCTTTAATGACGGGAATCAATTTATCCAACATGTGCAAACCCAAGTGCCCCGCCCAAGGGAACTCTTCCATCACATCGGGTAAGAGCGTATGGACTTTTATTTTTTTCTCGGATTGATAGCGCACCATTTTTCCCTTTGGCGACAAATCTGCTCCAAGTAAGACATCCATGGCTTGCTGCATATTTCCAATGGTAGCCGAAATACCCCAAATCCGGAGTTTTGGAGCAATCACTTTCAAACGAGAGAGCGCCAATTCTACTTGCACCGCCCTTTTCGTTCCTAGGAGCTCATGCCACTCGTCAACGACCACTACTTTTAGGTCTTTGAATAAATCGGCATAATTCTTCGAGGCAAACAAGATGTGCAGACTCTCAGGTGTGGTAATCAAAGTTTCCGGCATTGATTTCTTCTGCGCTTGTCGCTGACGGCTAGTGGTATCGCCAGTGCGCAATTGAATATCCCAAGAAACTTCGAGGTCTTCTGAAACCTCTTGTAAAGCCGAACAAGTATCGCGCGAAAGTGCCCGCAGGGGCGTGATCCACAAAACTTGCAACCCCCGAGCTTTTCTCTCTTGAAAAGTCTTTGGATTTTGCTCAATAAAATCGGCCATGATGGGCAACCACATGGCGATGGTTTTCCCACTGCCAGTGGGAGCATTCAATAAGCCACTCGCTCCTTGCCCGTATACCTCCAACATTTCCTTTTGGAAAGGCTGTAAAGTCCACTGCTTTTTCGCTAACCATTTATCTATTTGAACTGCGCTACTCAATTTATCATTTCTATCTTAGTGCCGACCTTAAATTACTTGGGCAACTTATACGAAGTCTTGAAAAAAATCTTCCTCTTACTCCTACTTCCCTTTTTGTTCCAAGCTTGCTCGGAGGAAAAAGGGGCGGTAGCAAAGCTAGGGGAAAACATCACTTTCACAGAGCATATTGCGCCCATCATTCATGCGCATTGCACAAGTTGCCACAGACCGGGTCAAGCGGGACCGTTTCCCTTGCGCAGCTACGAGGAAGTAAGTAAGCACGCTCGTATGATTTACTACGTGACTGCAGAAAAGATAATGCCTCCTTGGCCAGCTGATCGAGAATATCGCCACTTTTCCCAAGAGCGAGGTTTATCGGAAAATGAATTGGCCTTAATAAAAAAATGGTATGAATTAGAATGGCCAGAAGGCCCGAAAGATCAAATGCCCGATTTACCTACTTTCCCAAGCGCATCACAATTGGGGAAACCTGATTTGGTTTTAAAGATGAAGGAAGCGCATTTAATAAAAGGAAATGCACAGGATGAATTCTTAAGTATGAAAATTCCCTTCGAAATTCCACAGGATACTTTTGTTCGACTAATTGAATTTGTTCCAGGAAATCGAGAAGTGGTACATCATGTAAATGCACACATTATTAATTACAATTTTAATAATAAAAAAAACATCTACGAAGGAGTCAATTCGGTGGATGCCTACCATTTCGATGAGCGAAAGGATTTGTACGAGCACTTAGGTTTATTACAAGACGATGGAACTTACCCCGAAGTAATTCCTTTGGTTTGCAATTATTTACCAGGAGTTATTCCTCAGTTTTATCCCGAAGGAATGGGTGGATTTCCTATCAATAAAAAAGGCGCTTTAGTATTAAATGATATTCACTAC
>CALFBW010000472.1 GCA_937951415.1 uncultured Chitinophagales bacterium
CCATAAGAAACTCCATCAAAGGCTTCCGCTGTTCCGTAAATATTGTTGGGAATTCCAACTTCACTGTTTCCACTGCAAGCGTTGTATAAGTCAGCTGGGGATTCAGGTTCGGTAGACCAATCATTTGCTAAATCAAACTGACCTAGTTCATTCGGGCATTCGTTGTAAAATTCAAAGCCACTGTTAAACACTAGGTTTTGCCCGTCACAGGGATCGCACTCTTCTTCAATGAAAACCGTTAAGCTAGCAGTATCGCTGCAGCCAGCAGGATTGACCACCCACAGGCTTACTGTGTAAAATCCTCCTTCAGGATAAACAACACCGAGACTTCCTTGATTCAAGCTATCAGCTATGGCATCTCCATCGACATCCCAATAGTATTGAGATCCTTGATCCACCCCTTGTGAGGTGCTAGCAAAGGCCGTTATGTTTCCCGCGCAATTGGGGATCGCTTCAAAAGACGCAATAGTTTGACCACCACTGTTTATGCGCAATGTATCACTGACAGAGCACCCACCTACATTTATTAACAAACTATACTCACCTACTAGGTTTTCATCATTTGCCAATGAAAACTGTGCTTGATCTGAAACGACAGTTCCATCAGAAAGTCGAGTCCACTGATAGCCGCAGTACAAATCATCGACTGCTAGTTGCACAGAATCTGCACCACAGGTAGTTATGTCTTCTAAACTCAATTCGGGCTTTTCAAAAATGGCAACATCGTCAATGTAGTAGTAAGAATATTCGTCGATGGCAGGATTGCTGCTAGGAACATTTTGGAAAGAGGTTCCCGCATTATCACGGAAATTACCAACAGTGATAAAGTGAATGGTATCGCTAGGAATAAATTCGCCACCGACTTCTGTCCACTCTTCAACATTAGTCAACCATGTGCCATTCGATTCAATTTGGGGAGTAAAATTCAATGGTCCTGAGCCAGTTTGCTCGATAGAATCTGTGTGAAAATACATTCCAATATTTTGCACTGCTAGCGAAGAAGTCTCTGCCAAGCTTAGGTAAAAAGACCCGCAATAGATAGTTCCAGGAATAAGAGGCTCATTTAAACGAACACTAGCATATTCTCTAAATTCTGCGTTTTCGTCATAGGCATAAAAACCGCCATAAGCTTGTCCTGATCGAGCTTCTTGACTGCCAAAGGAGTTTTCAGGAACTCCAGGATCGTTTTGACTTCCAGTGGCATCTCCAACACAAGCATGAAAGAAATCAAAGGTGCCTTCACTGGTAGTTTGGTACCAATTGAGTAGATCGCCTAGGTTTTCGAAGCCATCTGGGCATTCGCCAAATTGCTCAAAATTGTGATTAGGAATAAAATTGGGTGGAAAATCACAGTAGTTGCAATCGTCAGTTACCACAATGGTTTTTATTATTGAGTCCACACAAAAAGGACCATTTTTCACCACCAATTTCACTTCGTAAGATCCCGCCACTTCTGATGGGAAGGTAATTCCACCGCCGTTGGTGAAATCAATTACTCCGTCGTTGAAAACATCCCATTCATAAATAGAACCAGCAACGATGTTGTCGGCATTTGCTGTTAAAACGGTTGCTCCGAATCCAGTACATCCCCCGGCAAATTCGAAATCGGCCACAGGAAATGGCCAAACAACCACATCAAAACTAGCACTAGTGGAACAATTGCCTATTTCAGCTGCAGCTACATAAGTTCCACTACTAATGGCGCTTAAAGAAAGGCTATTGTCTGTGCCTAAAATAATACTAGGCTCATCGCTTCTATACCAGGTGTATGATCCAGGATTTCCTCCAAAGGCTGTCATTGTAAAGTTGTCGCCTTCGCAAACCTCGAAATTGCTTTGGGCTACTTCCAAAACATCGAAAGGAACTACACTCACATCGTCTATGTAATAGTAGGAAGGAGAGTTTGCAGGAATACTCGGTTGGGTACTCATGACGGTAGTGTTAGCAGCGTTATTGAAATTTCCGAGGGTGATGTATTCGTAGGCTTGATCTGCTGTAATAATCTGACTCACTAAAGTCCAGTCGTCGTTTTCGACAATAGTTGCGCCTGTATTTTCAATCTGAGGGCTAAAACTGAGCGGCATCGAATTGTTTGCCGTAATCACTTGATTCGGTGATAAATAGGCGCCAAGTTCCGTAATACTGTTTTTAGAAACGTCTGATCGATTCACATAAAAACTTACGCAGTAGCTTTCACCAATGATCATTGGTGAACTTAAGTGTGAGCTAATGTACTCCCGTACGTCGTTTTCTCCCCAAACCAAGATGCCCATATAGCCATTACCTGTTCTTGCAGTTTGCGTGCCTTGGAAATTATTTGGTACTCCTACTTCTTCGCTTAGATCGCAAGCGTTAAAATAGTCGGGACTGCCATCCGAAGCTGAAAGCCAGGAGTTGGTCGCAGTAAATTGACCAGCAGTACTGGGGCAAGTATTGAAGTCTTCAAAACTGGCATTGACTACCAGGTTTTGTGCTTGGCTGCATGGAGCCAATAATAGAATTACAATACAGGCATAGATTAGCCGTGAAACGGAGTAGCTTGGCGATAGCATAGATTCAATTTTGAGTCTGTTAATACTCTGCTTGAATGAGATTTGTCATTGGCGCTCGACAAACTCGTTGCATAGGAAACCGAAGGCTTCGAATACTTCATAGCATAGGTAAGGTCTAAGACTTACCAATAACAAATATACAACCTATGGAGTAAACAGGTACCCATTGAATTTTTGGTAGAATGGACTGTCGGGGCGGACCTGCGTGTCCGTCCAAATATCATGGGAAAATCGAGGATTTATCTATCCCGTAAGGAACAGCAGGCTGGTCTGCCGCAACGAGATCTACTTCTACGCGGGGTCCATGACTTTTTTCAAAATAGTCATGAGGCGATCAATTTCGTCTTTGGTATTGATTTTTGAAAATGAAAAACGAACCGAAACTCGGGTATTGTCTGATTGACAGGCCGCTAGGACGTGTGAACCTTGCATGGAGCCACTGCTGCAAGCGCTTCCTCCTGAGGCGCAAATGCCTTCAATATCGAGGTTGAATAACAACATATCATTTTTTGGACCACCAGGGAAACTGACATTCAAGACGTGATATAGGCTTCTCCCATCGGGATCTCCGTTAAAACGCACGTCTTTTATTTCCGCTTGCAAACACGTTTTTAAGTAGTTTTTTAAGTCAGTACAGTAAGCGCGTTCCGTTTCTAAGTGTTCGTAGGCACGTTCTGCTGCTTTAGCTAAACCAATAATACCCAAAACATTTTCTGTTCCTGCGCGCATATTTCGTTCTTGCGCGCCTCCATAGAGAAGCGGGCTGATCTTGTGGTCGCCACTAACGTACAAAAATCCAATACCCTTCGGTCCGTGTAGTTTGTGCGCTGAACAGACCATGAAATCTACCGGAGTTTTCTGTAAATCGTACTTGAAATGTCCGAAGGTTTGAACAGTATCAGAGTGAAAGAGCACTCCTTTTTCTTTACAAAGAAGCGATACCCGCTCAAAGTCCAACATGGTACCAATCTCGTTGTTTCCATGCATCAAAGAGACTAGAGTTGGCGTGTCTTTTTCTAGTAGTTCTTCCAGTTTGGAATAGTCTAAATGCCCTTGCTCGTTTACAGGCACATATTGGACTTCTACACCATAACACTTCTCTAAGTGATCTAAGGTGTGTAAGATGCAATGATGCTCAATAGGAGAGGAGATGATTCTTTTTACGCCTAAATCTCGGACTGCTCCACAAAGGGCTGTGTTGTTTGCTTCTGTTCCTCCACTGGTGAAGAATATCTCCGAAGGAGAAACTTCCAAAAGTGCTGCTACCTTCTTTCGAGCACGTTCTATTGCTGCTCGAACGGGTCTACCAACAGAATGAACTGCGGACGGATTCCCGAACTTTTGCTGTAAAAAGGGGAGCATGGCATCAATCACTTCTTGATCCATGGGTGTTGTTGCAGCGTTGTCTAGATAGATGGCCATTGAAAGGAATTTTGAGCTGCCGCAAAATTAAACTTATCCCTTGGAGATAGACAATATTTCTCGAAATAGTATGCTAGTAAATCTGTCAAATCTTCTCAATGGTCATATCTAATTTTGGGTTATTTGTTGACAGTCCAATGGAAAAAGTGGTGTGTTTCGTCTAAATCCATACCTACGCGCTTATACAGACTGGTTCCTACACTGTTGCTTTTCTCTGTTTCAAGATAGAATCCTGCGGCATCGCTTTCAAAACAAAAGGTCTTTACCCGTTCCATTAGCAGTTTTGATTGTCCCTTTCCTCGGCTTTTTTTATCGACAAAAAGATCATTAAGCAGCCAAAGTCTCTTCATTTGAGTGGAAGAAAATAAGGGATAGAGTTGTGTGAAAGCGCTCAGCTCTTCGTTTTCTTCAACAACAAAAATTACAGAACTGTTTGTTTCTATGCGTTCTAGGAGAAACGCACTAGCGGCTTCTAAGTCGCTTTCCTTTCGGTAAAACACTCGGTATGCGTCAAACAATTTCGCAAGTGATTCTAGGTCTTCGATTTGAGCTTTCCGTACTAGCATTTATTTTCTTATTATTCCATATGAAGATAAATGTATCTCTGCTTATGGACTCCTTGTTCTAATCAGATTTGTTAAATCGTTGAAGGTTTACTTCTGATAGGAGTGCTTTGCCTTCTTCCAAATGATCAATGAGATTTTTGGCTAGGAAAGGTGAAAGTGAAACTCCTTTGCTGCCCAGTCCATTAAACAAGGCAATTCTCTCGTCTTTTGAATAACAGCCAATCATTGGGCGACGATCTTTTGTGGCTGGACGAACGCCCACTTTTTGCGCTAAAATTTTATAAGAGTTGCCAATCGCTTTCTCTAGCTTTTCTACTAAATAGGTTCTTCCTTTTTCGGTTTTTTCTTCATCTATGAAATGGTGATCGAAAGTAGCTCCTACCCAATAATGATTGGCTTTTTCCAGTGGAACCAACATGATTCCCTTTTTTATTAAATGCGAGAAAGAGCATTCGTCAGTTTCAATAATCAAAAACTCCCCTTTGGCAGGACTGAAGGGAAGCTCTTGGAAAAATGGATTCTCTAGTACTTTTTTTCCTTCGCAGAAGATGATTCTTTTGGCCTCAATACCCGCATAATTCAAGCTTGATTTATTGCTTTCAAATTGAGTGAAATCAAAAGCCTCTGCTCTCAAGTTTTTATTTTGTAATAAATGTGTTCGCAATAAACTTAGATAATTCGGTGTCTTTAATCGCAATGCTGGTTGTATCCAGCCCGATCCAAAATCTCCTAAAACTCCAATGGGTAGGTCAGCTGCTTCAGATGAAAGGTAATGTTTCATTTGGGGATCAGCCGATTTACTGGTAAAATCGTTTCGCTCGCCATTGTTGAGAAAAACACGGAGAACTTTGGTCTCTTGTAAAAATGAGGCATTTAATAAACCCTCGGCTTTTTGATAAAATCGTTTCGCAGTTGGAAGCAATTCATCAATATTCCAGCTCTTCACTAACCGTCTTCCCGTTATAGGATTGACGATTCCAGCTGCAAGAGCAGAACTTGAGTTTTTGATCCCAGCATCTATAGCCAGAATGCTTCGATTTCTAAACATTAACTCGAGTGCGCTTGCAGATCCTGCAATTCCTTGGCCGACGATGAGGTAATCTAACATTTGTTAAAAATAAAAGGGAATACTAGAGCAGTAAGTTAAAACAGCTCTGGCATTTATTACAAAAGAAACAACTAATGGAGGTGGAAACAAAAACAGCCGACCCAAAGGATCGGCTGCTTCAATATCTTTATATCCAAATCCATTAAGGGAAAATTCCCAATGCTTGGTAAGACTGCGCAACTTTACTAATGGCAACATGGAATGCTGCTGTTCTCAAGTCGTCAATCTTCTTGTTCTTCTTCCATACCGCTCGAATATCACGGTAAGCTGACACCATTGTTTCTTCCAATCCCGAGTAAACCAAATCTATCTCATCGGCGCCTTTGGTAATGGTGTTCTTTTGTCGATCTGTTAATTTATTTCCTGTAAGCTTTTCTACCAAGTCCACCATTCTTTCATTGGCTCCTTGGTTGAAACGCTTGTCCATCCTTCCGAAACGAACGTGTGATAGGTTTTTCAACCACTCAAAGTAACTCACAGTTACACCACCAGCGTTCAAGTACATATCTGGCAGTACCATTACGCCCTTTTCGTTCAGAATTGCATCAGCTTCTGGAGTAACAGGTCCGTTGGCTGCCTCACAAATGATTTTCGCTTTGATTGCTTTTGCGTTGCCTTTGTGAATTTGTTGTTCTAGGGCTGCAGGAATCAAGATATCGCACTTCATGGTCAAAACGTCTTTCCTTTCGGAGAGCGTCTCTGCTCCTGGGAATTTGACAATCTTGCCCGTCTTTTTGATGTGCTTCAAAACCTTATCTGGATTCAATCCATCTTTGTTGTAGATCGCACCGTGGTACTCAGCAATGGCAATGATTTTTGCCCCTGCATCGTGGAAGAATTTCGCCGACCAGTACCCCACATTTCCAAGACCTTGTAGGATCACTGTTTTGCCTTTCAGACCAGTTGTTAGTCCTAATGCTGCCATGTCTTCTTCATAGCTTACGGCTTCTCTCGTTCCGTAAAAAACACCAAGACCAGTTGCTTCTGTTCTACCTCGAATACCGCCTTGGCCTACTGGCTTACCAGTAACGCAACCCATGGCATTGATATCCCCATAGTTAAAAGTTTGGTAGGTATCTAAGATCCAACTCATTTCACGACCGCCTGTTCCGTAATCGGGGGCAGGTACATCTGTTCCAGGGCCAATGAAATTTTTCTTAATCAGCTCAGTTGTGTAACGACGCGTAATGCGCTCCAATTGGTCTTCGTTGTACTTTGAAGGGCTAATTTTCACCCCTCCTTTGGCTCCTCCAAAAGGAACATCAACGATGGCACATTTGTAAGTCATCAATGCAGCAAGTGCCATTACTTCATCCTGATTCACCTTTGAACTAAATCGGATACCTCCTTTTGTAGGAAGTTTGTGGTGACTGTGCTGTACACGATACGATTCAATCACCTGGATTTTGTTCTTGATACGAACAGGGAATCGCATTTGATATACGCTGTTACAAGCTTTGATTTGGTCGAGCAGTCCTGCGTCGTAACGCATAGTGCTAGCCGCCTTGTCGAAGTACAATTCTACAGACTCGTAGAAACTGTATTTCGATTTTGATTTATCCACACTCATAAATATACGGTTGGGTTAAATGATTGGTTGATACTCCGGAAGGAGCGGTATGGTTTTATGTTCGGTAAAGGTAAAGTTATTCCTAATCGAATAGGAATTTAATGAAGACTTGATATGGGCTTAGTCTAAATATTTTCGCTCTAGTTCCCCAATTTTTCGCTCAGCTTTCCAGAGATACAAAAAGAAGCCTATCATTAAGATCAAAAGTGTTGCTACTACCACATAGATGCGTCCATTTTGATACATCAGATCAGCCATTTCTGGACCGTTGGCAACTTGGCCTTGTGCCCACAAATTGAAGCTTATCAATAGACTAAAAAGTAAAAGGAACTGTTTCAAGACTTATCGTTTTTTAAGATAGTAAATCTAGACGCTTCATCACTACATACTTGGCCCTTATTCTCAAAGAAGCCATCCAAAGACCCAGTAGGGTCCAACCAATCACAGCTGGGTAGAAAACGAATCGCAAACTCACATCTAATTTGTCGTAAACCACAAAGCCTTCGTTGCCGCTGCTTCCAGGGTGCATGCTCTCGTAATAGTTTGGTATGACGATTAAGATGGGATAAATAGCAACAAAGGAAAAGACATTCCATACTGATGCAACACGGGCCCGTAGTTCGGGATCATCCATAGAACTTCGCAGAACAGTATAAGCAAGGTAAAGCAAGACTACAATGGCAGCCATGTTTTGTTTTACATCTCCGCTCCACCATTCGCCCCAGGTATAGCGAGCCCAAACGGCGCCAGTAATTAGTCCTAAAATGCCAAATAGCAAACCAACATTACTCAGTTCTTCGGCGTAGAGATCATGTGCTAAATTGCCTCTGCCACTTCTGTTTCCCCACAAAAAGCGCAAGGAATAAATGGCGGCCACAAGAAATAGTAAATACATGCCGAACCACATGGGTACGTGAAAATGGAGATTGCGTATGGTCTCGTGAAGGACTGGAAGGGCGGGAACTTTAAGCAGAAAAGCACCAATAATCACATAGATTAAAAGGAGGACGGTGAGAATTTTCCACCACTTACTTCGCGAGAATCCGATCATGGTATTAGGTATACGATGCTAAGCATCATTAATTGCGCCAAAGATAGGGAAAGAGTACATATGATAGTCCCCAAACAATTAAATTCATCACGCCTATAGTGGCTAAGTTAGTGCTTACATTCAAGTCTGTTACTTCTTGAATGGAGGCATCTGAAAGTCGTAGTAAAACAACGATGACCGGAATCATTAAAGGGAAGGAAAGGATGGGCATCATTGCCGCATTGCCACCAGCTTTCCAGGACACTGCTGAGGCCATGGTGAATACCGCCGCAAAACAGCCAGCACCTAAAACCGTACTCAAAAAGAACTGGAAAGGGCGAATGATTGGATTTCCTAATAAAAGCATATAGATCCCTAGGCCAATTAGACTCATGCTTACAAGCAATAAAAGATTGTAAGTCATTTTTGACAAAATCAAGGCTTCGGGACTGACCAGGGAGTAGTAGTAAAGCATTCGGTCGGGAGGATCTTGTACGAAGCTCTTGGCAACGGCATTCGCCGAGGCAAACAGCAGAATGATCCAAAAGATTGTAAACCAAGTCTTTGGGTCCATGCTAATAAAAGCCATATAGACGAGGAAAATACTGCAGGCTAGATACAAAACAAGTCCTCCTAAGACGGAACGAACGCGCCATTCTTCCTTGAATTCCTTTTTCAGGAGATGCAGTACTTCGGAGAATATATTCATTGGATGATCAGAATCTTTCAATTAGGGTCTACTTGCAATGACTGACAACGATTTTCGATCCGACGAGTACAAAGCTACTAAGTATTACAAGATAGAAACCAAGAGGGTGCCAATTA
>CALFBW010000473.1 GCA_937951415.1 uncultured Chitinophagales bacterium
GTAATACCCTTCTTCCACTACGGCTACTACTGTCCCTTTCTTCTCTTCTTCTTCTACCACTAACTCAGTGATCGCTTCGTTGTATTCTGCACTAAATTTTTTGCCCAAAGAATCCATTCGGGTAAGGCCGAACTTCTCCAAGGACTTCAACATCTTTTGATAAATCAACACGAAGCCTTCATTGTGATGGGCTTCTTTTTCTTCCACGTTCACTTGTATCGCACGTTCAAAATCGTCCAAAACAGGCAACATTTCTTTAATCACTTTCTCCCCAGCAGTCTTTACTAAGTCTGATTTTTCACGCGTGGTTCGCTTTCGGTAATTGTCAAACTCCGCAAACAAACGTAAGTACTTATCCTTCGCTTGACCAACTTCGTTTTGTAATCCAGCAATTACATCCTCCTCGCTCTCCTCAACGATTTCCTCAGGATTGGCAGTTGCTTCTTCGTTTTGAACTTCTTCGTTTAGCTCGTTTTCTTCGTGCTTATCTTTGTCCGACATGAATTTGTCTTTGATTTTTTTTAAAAAACACACAGGCGCTGTATTGATTTCGACTGACAGATTGTAGGCCTCCAGCCCTGTCAAGCGCGCGCTAAGGTAAGGTCAAAATACTTGCCAAGGCGTTTTGCCTCCATGTTCTCGGTCATTATGGCACAGACCCATGATTTTCAAGCTTTCAAGAAAGACGAACTGTCAGTTTTTACAGAAGTTCCATCGCCAAATTGTCTCTGTACTTTCCACCTTTTATCACTGTTTTTGATCTTTTCTTTTGTCCGTTTGTTATTCCCTCAAAGAAAAGAGTTTACTCCTTCCTTTACATAATTCTTAATCGTTCGCCCCTTAGCTTTGCAGTATGAAAAAATGGTTTTTCCTGTGTCTTTTTGCCTTTATGATGCTTGCTTGTGGGAGCAAAGGGGAACGTCCCTTGGTCAATGGTTACAAATTGCCCGACTTGAATTTGCAAGATGTGAATGGACAGGAAGTGCGTTTGTCCGATATAAAAAACAAGATAATTCTCGTGGAGTTTTGGGCATCTTGGTGTAAGCCTTGCCGAGATAAACATACCGAGTTGAATCAAATTTATTTGCAGTACAAAGACAAGCGTTTTGAAAACGCCGACGGCTTCGAAATCTACTATGTGGATCTCGATGAGAAAAAGAACCTCTGGTTAGAGGCCATTGAGAAAGATGGTATCGGCAATTGGAAGTACCATGTCGCAGATTTCGCTGGAATGAAAAACTCAACGATCCCGAAGGAGTTTCAGTTTGAGCAAATCCCAACTTCCTACCTCATTGATGCTGATGGAACCATTATTGGGGTGAACATGAAAGAACACAATTTGTATTACGAGTTGTTTTATCGTTTGGCCAAGTAAGCCATTTATTACTGAATAAATAAGGCATTTTAGTTAATAAATAAAAGAGCTTACCCTGTACATCATCAAAAGCTGAATACTTCAACGGCGCTCCAAACCAGACGAACAAATCATCGATTGAACTTGCTAGCCCCCTTGGGAACACGACTTTAAAAAACAGCCTAACTTTGCGAGCTAATGGTTAAGATTGGCGATATAGAATTGGGAGAATTTCCTTTGCTTTTAGCACCGATGGAAGATGTGAGTGATCCGCCCTTCCGGGTATTGTGCAAGCAGCAAGGCGCAGATATGATGTACACGGAGTTTATTTCCTCCGAAGGGCTCATTCGCGATGCCAAAAAGAGCGTGCAAAAGCTCGACATTTACCCCGAAGAGCGACCTATTGGTATTCAAATTTTTGGTGCCAACCTCGACTCCATGCGACGTACGGCAGAAATCGTGGAAGAAGCCAAGCCTGAAGTACTCGACATCAACTACGGCTGCCCCGTGAAAAAGGTAGTTTGTAAAATGGCAGGAGCTGGTATTTTGCAAGACATAGATCGGATGGTGAAACTTACCGATCACATCGTAAAATCAACCAACTTGCCTGTAACGGTTAAAACCCGCTTGGGCTGGGACGACGATACCAAATACATTGTGGAAGTAGCCGAGCGCTTACAAGATGTTGGAATAAAAGCCATTTCTATCCATGGCCGCACGCGAAAGCAAATGTACAAGGGACAGGCTGATTGGACTTTGATAGGAAAAATAAAAGAGAACCCCAGAATGCACATTCCTGTTTTTGGGAATGGCGATGTTAACTCAGGAGAGAAGGCCTTGGAAATGAAGAATCGTTACGGTGTCGATGGCATCATGATCGGACGAGCATCTATTGGTTACCCTTGGATATTTCGAGAGGTAAAACATTTCTTGAAAACGGGTGAGAAACTAGCGCTTCCTACTACTACCGAACGTGTAGCCGCCGCGAAGCAGCATTTGGAGCATTCTATTGAATGGAAAGGACAAGTCTTAGGCATCTTAGAAATGCGCCGCCATTACACCAACTACTTTAAAGGGTACCGAAACATCAAACCCATTCGTGCTAAGCTCGTGACTTCTCATGAGCCTGAAGAGTTGTTCAGTATTCTCGATGCCGTAACAGAAATTTACTCGGAGGAAGGACACTTGCTCGATGAAGCTAGAATTCACGCTTCCTACCCCATGTAGGACAGATTTCTTGAAGTAGAGATTAATCACACCACAATTACTTCCTAACTTACCAGTATGATTGTAAACGAGCTGAAAGAAATGCATGGCGGGATGGCTTTTTTCGCGCTTGTGCTTTTGGCAATCTTGGGTAATATCTTAGTAGGCGGTCTGGCTGTACTAATAGGCTGGTCCGATTTTGAGTCCCTTTCAATAACGGAGATGATGTTGTTGAACATTGTTTCAGCTGTTTTCTCTTTGGGCTTACCAGCCATGTTTCTTGCTTATTTGGACCCTAAACCCATGTTGAAGTTTCTACGATTAGATCGTGGAATACGCCTGGGTCCTGCAGTAATAACGGCGCTTGCTACCATCGTCTTGATTCCTCTTCTACTGCAAACATTGAAGTGGAATTACATGATGGAGCTTCCTGCATTTCTATCAGAAATCGAAGCTTGGATGCGGGAAATGGAAGAATTTGCTGCGGAGCTCACCAAAGACATCTTAACGATGAATACCATCGGGCAGTTGGTATTTGCATTGATAACAGTAGCAGTATTTCCAGCACTCACAGAAGAACTTTTCTTTAGAGGAGGAATCCAACAGGCTTTGAGAAAAGGCATGGGTAATCCTCATGTAGCCATTTGGCTAACAGGAGCCATATTCAGTGCCATTCACTTCCAGTTCTTTGGTTTTATTCCGAGAATGCTGATGGGCGTAATGATGGGCTACTTGTTTTATTGGAGTAAAAATTTATGGTATCCGATACTAGCACACTTTCTCAACAACGGCTTACAAGTCATTGGCGTTTATTTTGGTAACCAAGAGATAGAAGCAGAACCTGAAATGATTGGTCAAAGCCCTGGATGGACGGGAGTGGTGATTGGCTCACTCGTTTTGACCTGTCTATTGTTTTATGCTTTTCGCAGGTACTTCATGCAAAATCCTGTGGCAGAAGATGGACAAGTACTGTCAAGCAAAGCCCCTGAAGCCTTACTAGAAGATCTGGAACTGCAGAACAAAGAAAACTGGGTGAAGGTGTACAGTACGCATCAAGAATATCTAGGAGAAATTGCGCGTTCTGTGTTATTAGAGCATGAAGTTGTATCTTTTATTTTGGATAAAAGAGATTCTTCTTATCAGTTTGGAGACATTGAGTTATACTGCCATCCCAAAGATCAAGAGCGTGCAGCTTTACTACTCCAAGAACTAAACGAAAAATAGTTTGCTTACAAGGATTTTAACTGCCATTGTTTTTTTGGCTGTCATGTTTAGCGGCATTTACTTGCACCCTTGGGGCTTGTTTGCACTCTTTGCGCTCATCAATGTCTGTTGCTTGATAGAATTTCAAGACCTGTCCAAGCTGTTTCCAGGCAATGAAGCCAGAAGCCTCGGCTACGATAAGCTGTTTATGGGCTTTGTGGGTACTTCTATTTACAGCTTAGTGGCAGGTACTGCATTCGATTGGTGGGACAGCAAATGGATGCTTCTAATCATTCCTATTCTCTTACTTTTCTTTGTGCGAGCACTATACTCCAAGGCCGAAGCTCCTTTTTTGCGCTTGTTTTCCAATATGTTCAGTGTATTGTGGATCACCATTCCCTGTGCTATGACGGTGCATTTAGGTATGTTAAATGGCGTTTTTGCACCTTCCCGACTTGTGGCTATTTTATTACTTATCTGGGCAACCGATACTTTTGCCTATTTAGTCGGTCGTAAGATTGGGAAAACGCCACTGTTTAAGCGGGTTTCACCTAACAAAACATGGGAAGGAATTATCGGTGGTGCAGTAGCAAGCTTGATTTTAGGCGGGATCATCGCACAATTCTTAACAGAGTTTTCGTTATTAAAGTGGCTAACTGTTGCAGCGATTGCGATTATCTTTGGTACGCAAGGCGATTTGATTGAGTCTTTATTGAAACGAACAGTGAACATTAAAGACTCGGGAACTGTTCTTCCAGGACATGGGGGCTTCCTCGATCGCTTCGATGCATTACTGTTCAGTGTCCCATTTATTTATTCGTTCCTATATTTGTGGGCTTAATGAAGCCTATACAGGAGCTAACAAGCAGTATTTTCTGCTGGAAAAGTGAGAAAAAAAGGCTGGGATCATGAAATACGGAATACACAAGGAAGGACATAAGATACTGCTCGCACTAGTGGCAGCATTGTTCGTCGTAAACTTCCTACTCTTCTATTTTTTGGGAGGCTATACAACACTACGAGCTATAGTAGGATTGGCTAGTTTGCTGACTTTTGTCTTTACCATAGCGTTCTTTCGCATTCCCAAATTTGTGGTCTTCCCAGACAACAAAGTGGTAATTGCTCCCGCCGATGGACGGGTAGTAGCAGTGGAAGAAGTAGAAGAAACAGAATACTTTAAGGACAAGAGAATACAGGTCTCGATTTTTATGTCGCCGGCCAACGTGCATGTGAATAGAACTCCTATTTGCGGTACGGTGAAATACACGGCTTATCACCCGGGAAACTACTTAGTAGCATGGCATCCCAAGTCATCGACTAAGAACGAACGTTTTACCACCGTAATTGAACATGCCGAGTCGGATGTTGAAATCATGGTACGACAAATTGCAGGTAAGGTAGCCCGTAAAATTTCCAACTATGTTGATGAAGGTCAACAAGTACTTCAAGGAAATGAAATGGGCTTTATCAAGTTTGGTTCTCGTGTAGACATCTTTTTTCCTATTGGAACGGACATCAAAGTAGATCTTCGTCAAAAGGTGAAAGGTGGAAAGACCATCCTTGCGGAAATGAACTAAAAGACGCCAAGCCAACATTTTTACGCCCCAATGAGGACTTTTTTAACAACTGTGCAACCACTTGCGCTCTTGCTACTACTTAATGGGAGACGATGAGAAATTTCACCCTGCAAATGGGGCTGCTTTTTGCCCTTTTATGCCTGTTGCCAGATTGCACAGGTGATGACCTTATTGAGATTGAAGGGGTTGAAAGGCATTTGTATGCGCTTTGCATGGATATGCCCGACAATCATTATGTAGTCGATAATGAAGAAACACTTCAGGCATTGCTAGATATAGGCGATTTCAGTACCGTTTGTCCGGAAGAAGAAGTACCCAATGTAGATTTTCAAAGCCAAACATTGGTACTCAAACTGGTTCGAACCAACTTTTGTGAGCCTTTTTACAAGTACCAAGTACTCGCCAATACCGCGAATAAAACCTACGAAGTGCACATCGAAGTAAAGGGAGAAGATACTTGCCCTGATGTGATCGCCGCCTATCATTGGCTAACTTTCAGCAAAATTCCAGAGAGCTACCAAGTGGATTTTGTCGCTCCCTAAAAAGAACACGCGAAATTCTCGCTAGTGCTTTTATCTAGTAATTTTTATTGCATTGTTGCTAGGTATTGAGGAAGACCTTATTCCATTAAAATGATTTTTCCTTCTTCAATTAGTTCATGAGAAGGAGTACTCAATTTCCATAAATAAACACCTTTGGGCAATTCGCTAAGATCAATCTTGCTTTTTTGCTCTTTAATAATAAAAGAGTGAGCGAGCGTACCTTGCAAATCATACAGCTCCATTTGAAGTGGAGCAATTTCAATTATTCTATCAAATTCGATGTTCACGAGTCCAGTACTAGGATTTGGGAACAACTTACATTTATTAGCAAGATTATTCGGAAGTTGGTCTGCTAAACCATTGAGAACGTCGTCCGGAAATTGCTCAATTAGGAAACCGATTTGATTGTTTTCCTGACACGTTTCGAGAGCTAAGCCTTCGCAATTGTAAACTACAGAAATGGAATCAATACC
>CALFBW010000474.1 GCA_937951415.1 uncultured Chitinophagales bacterium
CCCGACACAGCTGACGGCAAAATTCTTACTTGGCTTTCCCACTCCACCTGACCCTTTAGACCAATCTTTGCAACATAAATCGCATTATTAAATCTGGAAGCAGAAATTCTCTCTAAGCAATAAACCATTCCTGTTTTATCGATGAGCACTTGAGGGCTT
The DNA here is from genome assembly GCA_937951415.1 of uncultured Chitinophagales bacterium. Taxonomy (GTDB): domain Bacteria; phylum Bacteroidota; class Bacteroidia; order Chitinophagales; family UBA2359; genus CALFBW01. The sequence goes on from CALFBW010000474.1 coordinate 160, forward strand.
CGGAACCCTATAAGATCCGTTTTAATTTCTTGAAAAACACTATGCTCTTCTTCTTGAGTTTGAGCATCAAACTTGAGGTAAAAATATCCTTCTGGGTCGTAGCTACCAATCAAAGAGAGAAAACCCGAGCAAATAACCTTTTGATCTAAGTCTATCTGCAGCTCAGCCTTTCCAGCGTAAAGATCATCGTAATTTAAATCCTTGTGCTCTTGCCTATGGCCATCTTCAAACACACTCAGTATTAAATGACGATAATCTGGTAGATCATTAACAATGGGAATCTTCTTCTTTACAAACTTCCTTAGCAGACAAAACAAATTTCCATTATCGTCAATTTCAACTTGCTGAAGAGAGCACTCATTGTTCTTGTAAGGAAGCTCTATCTCATTAGACCAAATTTCCTGAAATTCTCGATCATAGACATGAAAATCATATCTAGCAAAACCAGACTCGCTTTTTTGCATAAAATGACAAATCAAAAGCTTTGAGCTATCATTAGAAACTCTATATCGAAATTGCAAATCAGCTACAGATGCCGAAAATGGCGAGCAAGTGTAAGAAGTGACAGATTTCCTTCCTTCTTCCAATTCAAAACTTCTCATGTCAATATTCTCTACGTACATTTCCCTCTCCAGGCTCTTATTATCATAACTAGTAAAAAAACAACGAATCTTGCCTGCCCAGATTAAGCACTTCTCCACCCTAAGACTTTTATTCTTCTCTCCTGGAAAAACTAGACTTTCCATTTTTTGCGGATTCATTTCTTTATCCCATCGAACAAAGAGCAATTCGCTCTTTGAATAGCCCGCTCCCCCCTGATTAGTCACGGTCAACAATTCTTGACCATCAAGTCCCAATGGATCACTAGAAAACTCCTTAAAACCCGAAAGCACATGTGGCAAACCCTTCTCTATATCCCCTAAAATCACCTTCATCGAAGTTGAATCAGTTTGAGCATTAACAAATAAGGAAGGAATAAGAAAAAGGGCAAGTATTGACAACTTCAGGTTTCGCATAAGAATTAAAATATTGGGTGGAAGCGCAAATGCAAAATTAAGATACATTCAAAATATCAGGATTTCAAAACACTCTTTAATTGATCTTGCCACCACTTTAGTCCCTTATTTGTACTATACGCTATATTCCGCTGAGGAATACTCTCAACATCTGGATGGGAAGCAATAGCTTTCTCCAGACTATCTTCTCTTAATAAATGAAAGAGCGGATAAGGAGAGCGATTGGTGTAGTTACTTGCATCGTCTTCGACACTACCTGCAAATAAATACTTCGGATGAAAACTCGCTAATTGATAAATTCCCTCGTAATCATTTGCTAATAAATACGACTCTGCTTTTCGCAGGTGTGTTAAATACGATTGAAAATCCTGTTCATCGTCTTCATAAATTACTATTGCTGTCTCCCAATTTGAATCGCCATCTAACAATACACAGATTTCTTCCAGAACTACTAGCAAGCTGTCAATCTTAGATTTTGCAATTAGTTTAAAGAGGATTTTATTTTCAATAAATGGACGAGCGGCAAAAGGGCAAAACTGATGTGCTATCACCACTTCTTCGATCCAACGTTTTGTACTGTCCAATGCTTGCGACATAAATAGTCATTTATTAAAAAAGCATCAATTCATTCAAGTATTTTCCAAGGAGAAAACATTGAATGAATTGATGCTTTTTCAGAGCTCATTAAATCTAGCGCCCTTATTTATTTCTTCAAAAAAATAAATACAATTATTGATGCGACCAGTCAAATTTACTAAAACCTGCCAAAGCAGCTTTCAAGATATCGATGGTAGCGCGAACATCTTCCTTGTGACACATTTCGATCACAGAGTGAATGTGCCTTGTAGGTATACTCACTGCACCGCAAATAGCTCCTCCACTTCCTGCCATTCGTTGCATACCTCCAGTGTCCGTTCCACCAGCTGGCAACAATTCAGGCTGCCATTTAATTTTCTTCTTCTCGGCAGTTTGCTTCAAGAATTGCACCATTCGATAGTCACAAATCACCGAGCCATCACGGTATTTAATTCCCGTTCCAGCTCCCAATTTAGTAACCATCTCCTCTTCTCTTGCAGGCGGGCAATCATAGGCAATGGTTGTATCAATACAAATACCAAAATCTGGGTCAATTGAAAGAGAGGCAGTCATGGCTCCTCGGAGTCCTACTTCTTCTTGAACCGTAAAAACAGCATACACATCGTGTGCACAAGCTTTCATCTCTCGCAACATTTCAATCAATATAAATACCGATATTCTGTTATCAATGGATTTACAGTTAATGCAATCACCCATTTCCAAAAGTCCACGTTCGCGGGTTACTGGATCTCCAATCGCAAGGTATTTGGTCACCTCTTTTTTGGTCATTCCCGTATCAATAAAATAGTCGCTAATGCTCATGGCCTTGCCTCTTTCTGCAGGCTTCATTAAGTGAATAGGCTTACTCCCCATTACCCCAATAATGTCTTTTTTACCATGAATAATCACGCGTTGCGCGGTTAAGGTTTTAGGATCAAAACCTCCCAGGGGCTGCATTCTTAAAAAACCATCATCATCAATATGATGAATAATAAAGCCAATCTCATCCATATGCGCTGGAATCATGATCTTCTTACGGTCTTTCTTGGCAGTTCCTTTCTTTACAGCGATAACATTCCCAATATTATCTACCCATAAATCATCGACAAGATCTTTACACTCCCGTAAAACAACGGCTCTTATGCGTTGCTCAAAGCCCGAGACTCCTGGAGTTTCACAAATCTCCTTTAACAATTCTATGTTTAGTGACATTTTAACAAATTAGTGCTGTTCTGCTGAACATTATTGAATGGGACAAATATACTTGATCGCTAAAGCTCCTACTTCAAATGTGAACAAGAAGGCATAAGAAGGCTATGCGATTGAGATATACTGTCTCACAAACAGCAACAATTACTGTACTAGATTTGAAAGAATAAGATAGAAGAGAAGCGTAAACGGGCTTACTCGACTACTGTAACTTTAACAAAGTTCGTTGGACCTCTTTCATCAATTGGGGCAGAACCTGTATTAATTACACGGTCTCCTCTCACCAAAAGTCCACGAGACTTTAAAATATTGACCACATCCTTGATGGTTCCGTCGTTACTTTCAAACTTGTTGTAATGAAAAGCGCGTACACCCCAAACCAAACTCATCAAATTCAATAGTGATCGATTTTCAGTAAAGATGTAAATCTTCGATTTTGGTCGATAGCTCGATAACTTGAAGGCCGTATAACCAGTATGGGTCATTCCCAATACCGCTTTCGCTTTTATTTCTTGAGACATAAAAGCTGCATTATAGATAACAGCATCAGACAAATACTTTTCATTCTCTTGGTCGAGGTCGGGTTCTGAATTGTAGATTCTTGGCTCTAACTCAGCGGTTACGAGAATTTTTTGGATGGTTTCAATCACTTTCACTGGATACTTGCCTACTGCAGTTTCACCACTAAGCATAACAGCATCAGCGCCGTCGAAAATCGCATTGGCAACATCGGTAACTTCGGCTCTCGAAGGCATCGGATTTTCCATCATGCTTTCCATCATTTGCGTTGCAATGATGACAGGCTTTGATTCTGCCAAACAAGCCTTAACAATACGTTTTTGTACAATCGGCACTTGTTCTACTGGAATTTCTACCCCGAGATCTCCCCTTGCAACCATGATTCCATCGGAAGCTGCCACAATCTCATCAAGGGCAGCAACGGCCTGCGGCTTTTCAATTTTTGCAATAATTTTTGCAGGATGGCGATTGTATTCAATCATGCCCCGTAATTTGATCACATCATTCGGTGCACGGACAAAAGACAAGGCAATCCAACTAAGGTCTTGCGTAAAAATAAATTCTAAGTCTCTTTGATCTTTTTCTGTAATCGATGGAATTGAAATTTTCGTTTCGGGAAGATTCACCCCTTTTCTTGGACGTACAGTTCCCCCAAAAACAACTTCTAATAAAGCTTCCCGCTCATTCAAGGCCTCCACTACTTTCAACTCCAATTTCCCATCATCCAACAACACGCGGTGCCCTGGGCGCACGTCGTTCGCAAAACCCTTGTAAGTAATTTGCACCTTTTCTTTAGTTCCAACTACATCATCAGCTGTAAAAATGATGCGCTCGCCTACTTCCAGTTGAAAGGAGTCCCCTTCAATAGTTCCCAAACGAATTTTAGGTCCAGATAAATCGGCCAGAATCGCGGTATTCGTTCCCAGCTCGGCATTGATATCGTGAATCAAAGCAATCACCTCTCCCTTGGCCTCATGGGTCCCATGCGAAAAGTTGATTCTAAACACATCAACACCTGCCTGTATCATTGCAGTCAAAGTTTCTCTGTCGCCACATGATGGCCCCACTGTTGCCACCACTTTTGTCCTAGTATTAAAATTACTCATATCTATATGCCTTGTTTGATTTTACCAATCTATCCGCTTTATGCTCAACTTCAACAATCACTCCAAGCAGTAGCAAATATGGTACTGGAAGGTCTTAGTGTCAAAAAAACACTTAAAAGCAGACCAAAAGTAACAAAGTTTATCATTACTAGTATTTAAGTAATTCTTAATGAGCTCACACAATGTTTATCTTCAAGTTGTGTTTTAAAGATTACTTTTGCACATCTTTTAAAAGCATTGGATGAGTGCTTAATAAAGACGCAATAAATTAGATTATCCATATTATTAATCCTTTTACCATGGATCCAGAGAAATTATCACAACGCGTAGTTGAAATCATAGCTGAGAAATTAAGCGTGAACGAAAGCGAAATCACTCCTGAGGCAAACTTTACAGATGACTTAGGGGCAGATTCACTTGATACTGTTGAACTCATCATGGAATTTGAGAAAGAATTCAACATTAACATTCCAGACGAAGAAGCTGAGAACATCAAAACAGTAGGCGATGCTATTTCTTACTTGACAAAGAGCACTTCTTAAAATTTTGAACTCTACAAGCAAATGGAAAGCAGAAGAGTAGTTGTAACAGGCATCGGAGCTTTGACTCCCATCGGTAATAACACCACAGACTATTGGCAGGCTTTGCTTGCTGGCAAAAGTGGTGCAGATACGATTAGCTATTTCGATCCTACTCCATTTCGCACCCGTTTTGCTTGTGAACTAAAAGCATTCGATCCTTTGAACTTCTTAGATAGAAAAGAAGTTCGAAGGATGGATACTTTTACTCAATACGCACTAATTACGGCTGAGGAAGCACTGAATGACTCAGACTTACTTAACAGCTCATTAGATCGCAATCGAATAGGAGTAATTTGGGGATCAGGAATTGGAGGTTTGAGAACTTTTCACGACCAGATCATGGACTATGCAGACCGTGGAGTAGGCAACGAACATTACAAATACAACCCCTTCTTTATTCCAAAAATGATCGTTGACATTGCCAGCGGTCAAATTTCTATAAAGCACGATTTGCGCGGACCCAACTTTGCTACGGTTTCTGCCTGTGCGTCTTCCACCAATTCACTTATTGATGCCTTTTTGTACATAAAAAACGGCATTTCCGATGCTGTAGTAACTGGAGGTTCCGAGGCAGCTATTACAGAAAGTGGTGTAGGAGGTTTTAGTTCTATGCGCGCTTTATCTGAGCGCAATGACGACCCTCAAACGGCATCGAGGCCTTTCGATAAAGAACGTGATGGTTTTGTCTTGGGTGAAGGTTCTGGAGCGGTGATTCTGGAGGAACTCAATCATGCTTTGTCAAGAGGCGCTAAAATCTATGCCGAAGTAGGCGGATTTGGCCTTTCCGCTGATGCACATCACTTAACAGCTCCTCATCCCGAAGGGCTGGGAGCAACGCAAGTAATGCAAAACACCTTGCAAAATGCAGGAATGACAGGTGCCGATGTAGATTACATCAATGTACACGGAACTTCAACTCCTCTAGGAGATGTAGCCGAATGCAAAGCCATTCGCAAAGTTTTTGGCGAAGACGCCTATAAATTAAACATAAGCTCTACAAAGTCCATGACTGGACACCTTCTTGGTGCGGCGGGAGCGATAGAAGCCATTGCTTGTATTAAAGCCGTCGAAGAGAACCAAATTCCCCCAACAATCAATCATTTTACAGACGATCCTAACTTGGATGCTGGATTAAATCTTACTTTTAACAAGAAAAGTGAACGAGAAGTAAGGGTAGCGATTAGTAATACCTTTGGATTCGGAGGTCACAATGCTTCTATCCTATTCAAGAAATACGTCCAGTAATTGAGGCCAATAAGAGTCTTCTTCAACAAGTTTTTTTCCTCCAAGAAACAGGAATGTGCCAAAATTCGTGAAATTATTGGCTTCACGCCTAGCAACTTAGCGGTCTACCAGTTGGCCTTACGCCATAGCTCATCCGCAGATCAAGCCATTAACAACAACGAGCGTTTAGAATACTTGGGAGATGCTATATTGGATAGCGTCATTTCAGACTATCTCTTTCGCATTTACCCCATTAAGGGTGAAGGCTTTTTGACGGAGATGCGCTCGAAAATCGTAAGTAGAAAAATGCTAGGCTTAATTGGAAACCAGTTAGGAATTGTAGATCTTCTCGAATACAACAAAGACCATGTTGTCATCAACAACAACATCATTGGCAATGCACTAGAAGCACTCATTGGAGCAATATTCCTCGATGCAGGCTATTCTGCCTCTGAATATTTTGTAATGAATAAAATGGTGAAGCCATTTATTGACCTAGAAGAAATCCAGCAAACGGAAGTCAATCACAAAAGCAAATTGCTAGAGTGGTCGCAGAAATTCAACAGAAGTATAAGCTTTGAACTGATCAACCAACAAGTTATTGACGGTAACAATCGCGTTTTTACAGTGATGGCTAAACTCGATGGCAAGAAACTATCGATTGGAAAAGGGAAAAATAAAAAGTCGGCACAAAAAGATGCTGCCAGAATTGCCGTTGAAAAACTAGGGATTCGCATTGATCAATAGATCAGGCCTTTCTTTCATCTTATTCGGTAGCATTTATTACAAAAACTCATGATTCTCAGAGCAGAAAATCTCGTCAAAAAGTACAAAGGAAGGGCCGTTGTAAACAACGTTTCCCTACAAGTGGGACAAGGGGAAATCATGGGACTCATGGGGCCCAATGGTGCTGGAAAAACCACCTCTTTTTACATGATCGTTGGCTTGATTAAGCCAGACAGCGGTCGAGTTTTTCTAGAAGACAAAGACATCACTCGTTTGCCCATGTACAAACGTGCTCAGTTGGGAATTGGATATTTACCTCAAGAAGCATCGGTGTTTCGTCACTTAAGTGTTCAAGACAATATTAAAGCTGTGCTCGAAATGCGCAAGCTTACTAAAAAGGAAATCGGACTCAAGTGCGACAGTTTGCTAGAGGAATTTGGTCTTGGACATGTACGAAAGAACATGGGCAATGTACTGTCTGGTGGAGAAAGAAGAAGAACCGAAATTGCTCGAGCTTTGGCAGCAGAACCCAAATTCATCTTACTTGACGAACCTTTCGCCGGCGTTGATCCTATTGCCGTCGAAGACATTCAGTGGATTGTTTGGCGTTTGAAAGACCGAAACATTGGTGTACTCATCACCGATCACAATGTCCAAGAAACCCTCAGTATCACTGAAAGAGCGCTTATCATGTCGGAAGGCCAGCCTTTGAGAGCAGGAACTGCCGAAGAACTAGCCAGCGATGAAGAAGTACGACGAGTTTATCTTGGATCAAACTTTGAACTACGACGAAAGAACATGAGCACCGAGAGCTAATTCTTTGCTGGAAATCTTAATTCTCTCTTAAAAAGAGGTCTTTTTTCATTTATTTCTTGGTCAAAGTGAACCAAAACACCCTCGAATCAGGTTTGCCTATTGTAACAAACTTGCAACGATGAAAAAACGACGTAATGGCGGATTCCTTGACTTTATCATTGACCGCATCAGCGATGAACTAGGAGACAAATTCCAAGAATTCCAGGAGAAAGGGGAAGAGTTCATGGCAAAACAGAAAGAATCAGCCGAGCGAGGAAAAGCCAAAGAAAACAAGACAGGCTTTTCGCAAGAAGAAAAAGCCGAAAAGAAAAAGAAAAAAGCCAAAAAAGGCAAGAAGGCCAAGGCGAAAGCCAAGAAGAAAAAGGCTGACAAAAAGAAGACCATCATTATTGAGGTGAAAGAAGTCAAAGAGCCTAAAGATGCCAGTCTAGCTGCAATGAAAGCGCGCTTAAACAAAGAGCTAAAGGCTTTGTCAGAGAAAAATGCGCAGCATAGAAAGGATCTAGCAGAATCTCACAAGAAAGAAGAAGGGCTTTTCAAAGAAAACATCAAGAATCAGATTGCCAACTGGAGTAAATAAATACTACAGCGGCATGCGCTCAGGATATAGAGATCTAAATAAGGGCTTTTATTTCGTCTAATAATTGGCGGTCATTTTGTAAACGTGGCACTTTATTTTGCCCTCCCAATTTACCTTTTGAAGCCAACCATTTATAAAAAAGTCCTTTAGGAGCAATCGACAAAAGGGGACCTTTGAGCAGGAGGTCTCCTTTTCTTTTTGCCGCATAGTCTGAGTTTGTGCCCTGTAGGCATTCGTCTAACAAGCGTGTAAAAGCCTCCACGTCTTTGGGAGCTTGTTCAAACTCCACCAACCACTCATGCTGACCTCTCTTTTCTGCCCCAATGTAAATAGGCGCTACAGTAAAATCACTCAAGGAGACTTCCGCCTCCTTACAAGCTACTCCTAAAGCACGTTCCACATTATCGGCGATCAGCTCTTCGCCAAAGGCATTAATAAACTGACTTGTACGACCAGTGATCCTGATACGAAAAGGGGACAAATTTGCAAACTCTACAATGTCACCAGGCTGGTAACGCCAAAGCCCTGAGGAGGTGCTTATGACCAATGCGTAACGCTTCCCGAGCTCCACTTCCTCCAAGGGAATCGCCGAATCGGTCCCCACCTCCAAAAATTCATAAAATATACCGTAATCCAACATCAAGAGCATATCCTCACTTTTGGCCTCTTCCTGCATGGCAAAGAATCCTTCACTGGCATTATAGGTTTGGAAATAACGCACTTGATCCCCAGGAAATAACTGATCAAATTGATTCTTGTAAGGTTCGAAATTTACACCTCCATGAAAACAAACTTCGAAGTCTGGCCAAATCTCCAAAATGTGCTCTTTGCCTTCTTTCTTGACTAAGTACTGCAGCAAAACTAACATCCAAGAACTCACTCCACTAATGTTACTCACTCGCAATGGCAAATATTGCTTGGCGAGGGCTTCCAACTTTTCTTCCCAGTTAGGAGTAAGCGCTACAGACAAATCGATCGAACTCAAGTAACGAGCCAAAGGAGATAGATTCTGTACAAGCAAACCCGATAAATCTCCCACACTGAGATCATTACGCAATGGGCTGCGCTCATGGCTTCCCCCTAAGATGATTCCCTTACCTGAAAATATCTGGGCTTTAGGGTTACTTCGACAATAGTGGCCCAACATATCCCTGCCTGCTCGATAATGACAATGCTGGAGTGCTTCTTGAGACACGGGAATGTACTTACTTCTGCCCGTTGTTGTTCCTGATGACTTGGCCATCCACCGCATCCGACCTGGCCACAAAACATCAGAGGCGCCTGTCACAGAGCGCTCTATCCATGGCTGCAAATCTGCATACTCGGTCAATGGAACTTGTTTAGCAAAGTCTGCATAATCTTTTATTGACGAAAAATTGTGCGCTTTCCCATATTCCGTTTTCTTGCCTTTGGTTAATAAATATTGGAGCTGCCTATCTTGAACAGGCGCTGGATTTCTCCTAAATGCATCCACCTCTCGCAAACGGCGGGTCATGTATTTAGCCAATATTTTCTGAAGAACAGACATTGGGCAGAAAGTTAATCATCGAAGAGAGTACCTGCAATCTCTACACTTGAATTTGTTGTTAAAAAATAATTCTTCCTTTCTGGAAGAACATTAACGCTCTTAGACTTACAGTGACAAGCATGATTCTTGCACTTTCCTATCAGCGAGCTCAAATTTGGTTAATTTGCAACCAGAACCCACAAGCCAAACACATGTCGCAAACCGAACCATCGGTGAAAAAGAAATCGGCTAAATCAAAGCGCAGCAAAGATTTACGTACCGCTATACAAGCCTTCAAATGGATGCTTCAAGCGAAGCACATGGCGATTTGTTACGATGAAAATCGCTCTACCGCTTTTTATGTCCACAGTACATCGAGAGGCCATGAGGCGATACAGTTAGCGGTAGCCTTGCAGCTCAAAAACTACGATTACGCTTATCCATATTATCGAGATGAGTCTATGTTATTGGGAATGGGTTTCACACCAGAACAGTTAATGCTTCAGCTTTTGGCAAAAGCCGACGATCCTTTTACAGGAGGCAGAAGCTATTACAATCACCCCAGTTACATTGGAGAAGGCTTCCCCACCATTCCGCACCAATCAAGTGCCACAGGAATGCAAGCCATTCCTGCCACAGGTGCTGCACAAGGGATTGCCTATTTACAGCAGCAAAAACTTATGAGTGCACGCACGAAACCACTCGTTCTTTGCTCACTCGGAGATGGAAGTGTGACGGAAGGCGAAGTGGCCGAAGCTTGGCAATTTGCAGTACTTCATCGATTACCGATCATTTATTTGGTTCAAGATAATGAGTGGGGGATTTCTGCAACTGGCGAAGAGACACGCACCATGAACGCCTATGAATATGCTTTGGGTTTCAAAGGAATGGAACGCAGAAGCATTGATGGTAGCGACTTCATGACTTCGCTAAAAGGAGCAAAAGAGGCTTTTGACTTTGTACGAAAAAATAAATGCCCATTAGTATTGCATGCAACTTGTCCTCTATTAGGACATCACACCTCAGGTGTACGAAAAGAATGGTATCGCGGCGATGAAGATTTGGCCGAACATGCGGAGGACGAACCGAAAGACAAACTGCTCTCTTATTTATTAAAAAAAGGCATAACAAAGAAAGAGGCAGAAAAATGGGATACTGAGGCAAAGACCATCGTTTACGACAGCTTTGAGCGAGCAAAAAATGCTGCAGATCCTGATCTCAGTATTGCAACGGCAGGTGAATTTGCGGATACACCCATATTGGAAGAAACAGGTGAACGAACACCAACAGACGGCAAGGAAGTCGTGATGGTAGACGCTGCTCTTCATGCAGTGGAGGAGATTATGCGTGAATACCCTGAAGCCTTGCTATACGGCCAAGATGTTGGTATTCGCCTGGGAGGTGTTTTTAGAGAAGCAGCAACCTTGGCTCAAAAATTTGGGACAGATCGTGTATTCAACACGGCCATTCAAGAAGCTTACATCATTGGTTCCACCGCTGGAATGTCGGCAACAGGTTGCAAACCCATGGTGGAGATTCAATTCGCTGATTATTTATTTCCAGGTATCAATCAACTAGTAACAGAGTTATCAAAATCGCACTTCCTTAGCGGGGGCAAATTCCCCATTCAATCCTTGATTCGTGTACCAATAGGTGCTTATGGAGGAGGAGGTCCTTACCACAGTGGCTCACACGAATCTACACTACTTCCGGTCAAAGGCATAAAAGTCATTTACCCTTCTAATGCAGCCGATATGAAAGGGCTTTTGAAAGCTGCCTTTCATGATCCGAACCCCGTCGTTGTTTTTGAGCACAAGGGTTTGTATTGGTCGAAAGTTCCAGGAACGGAAGCTGCTCGAACCATTGAACCAGACGAGGCTTACATGGTACCTCTTGGTAAGGCTAGAATTGCCTTGGCAGCTGCCGATGAAAAAATCAAAAATGGAGAGTCACTAGCCATCATCACTTATGGAATGGGTGTTCATTGGGCGCTCAACGCAGCAAAGAAATTCGAAAATGCTGTGGAGATTTTAGATTTAAGAACCCTTAACCCAGTCGATAATGAGGCCATTTTTACTCAAGTCAAGAAGCACGGCAAAGTGATTGTCCTCACAGAAGAATCTTTACGGAACTCATTCGCTGAGGCTTTGTCGGGAAGAATTGCCACGCATTGCTTCGAATTTTTGGATGCTCCAGTAAAAACAATTGGCGCTAAAGACAGTCCAGCCATTCCATTAAACATTGCTCTCGAAAAAGAAATCTTACCAAATGCTGCCAAACTGGCAGAGGAAATCACAAAACTATTGGAATATTAGGCATTATTGTCTCTTATGCACAAGAGGAACGGCCTTTGTACTGTTACTTATAACGAAGAATAGAAATTGAGCCTTCCTAGACAGCAACATATAAACACCTTAACCCTTTTACTACTTACGGTAGTAGCGTACGGACAGGATTTGCCAATAAAAAATGGGCAAATTCGGTTGGTTGACGGTGTACAGTGGCGTACAAGCACGCCGCTGAATGTTGAAGAAGCAGAGGAAACGCTTAGTGCCATCAAGCAGCTTGAAGAAGAAGATCAAGACAATGGGAGCGCGTACTTCCAAAATCTTTCACATAAAATGTTTTGGGCCAACTGTTCTTCAATCGATCATTGGCGAGAAACCAGTTTAACCAAAATGGCGAGTCGCGAAGAGCTGCAAACCATTCAATACATTGGTTTTCTTAGAAAAGAAATTCACCCAATAGTACTTCAAGAGCAAATCGCTCCTCCACACATTTAGGTCTTAGCACTGCGATTCATTCGCCTGAAAGTTCTTAGCGCTATTCCAGCCTTAGTTGAGGTATGCAAAGTGTATAACTGTCCGATTTGAACTGGTTCATGATAACTCTGCTATTTTCAAAACTACTTCCTTAGAAAGCCTCGACAAAGCACTGCTGTCTCTGGGTTTTCTGCCTCGTATTTTTGCAAATAGCTTCGTTCAATTTCTGACATTTACTATACAGGACATTCCTAAGTGAACTTTCTCCTTTAGTAAAGGCTACCTTTGTGGCCGCAAAACCATTGTTTTCTTCAGGAAATAAATAAAAACCCAAGCTGGGCTTTCGGTAACTGAAGAAACATTCTCACTAAGAAAATAGCAAGCAATCATGTTTGATTTTGTTAATAAAGCAATAAATAAGATTCTCGGAAATAAATATGACCGAGATGTGAAAGAGGTCATGCCCTTGGTTAAAAAGACCAATGAAATTTTTGACAAGCTTTCAGGCATCAGCGACGATGCACTCCGCGCTAAAACGGACTATTTCCGCGGGCGCGTAAAAGATCACTTGAAGGAAGTTGTTCAAGAAATCGATGCCATTAAGGAGAAGGTACAGAACAACAAAGACCTTGATCCAGAACAAAAGTATAAGTACTACACTGAAGTTGACAAGCTTGAGAAAGAACGAGATGCAGAGCTAGAAGTAGTTCTCCTAGAAATTCTACCTGAAGCTTTTGCGGTAGTAAGAGAAACAGCTCGGCGATTCACCAATAAGGAGCAAATTAGAGTAAAAGCGACTCAACTCGACAGAGATCTCAGTTTAGAAATGGCGCATATTACCATTGAAGGTGACGACGCGATTTATCCGAATAGATGGGATGCTGCTGGCAATGAGATCACTTGGAACATGGTCCACTATGACGTGCAACTCATTGGTGGAATTGTACTGCACCAAGGAAAAATTTCCGAGATGCAAACGGGGGAAGGTAAAACCTTGGTGGCAACACTACCTGCTTACTTGAATGGCTTGACGGGTTATGGTGTTCACTTAGTAACCGTAAATACTTACCTCGCTCGTCGTGATATGGAGTGGATGCGTCCCATATTCAATTTCTTAGGTTTAACGGTAGACTGTATTGACAAGTACCGACCTAATTCACAAGAAAGACGTACTGCTTACAAAGCAGATGTTACCTACGGAACCAACAATGAATTTGGTTTCGATTACTTGCGAGACAACATGACGCGCTTCCCCGAGGAAATGGTGCAACAAAAGCACCACTTCGCTATGATCGATGAGGTGGATTCGGTTTTGATTGATGATGCTCGAACACCGTTGATTATTTCTGGACCAGTTGAACGCGGAGAAGAGCAAGAATTCGATTTTCTAAAACCACGCGTTGAAAAACTTTTAAATGCCCAAAAGAAAATAGCACAAGGTTTTTTAAGTGAAGCAAAAAAGTCTATTGCAGCAGGAGATACCGATGTTGAAGGCGGTGGTTTGGCATTACTTCGTGCTTATAGAGGTTATCCTAAAAGTCGCCCCTTAATCAAATTCTTGAGTGAACCGGGTATTCGCGCAATTCTATTAAAAGTAGAAAATCACTACATGGCAGAGCAGAACAAGCACATGCACATTTGTGATGACGAGCTCTATTATACCATTGATGAGAAGCAAAACACCATTGACTTAACGGAAAAAGGCCTCAACCTGATTACCCGTTCTGGCGATGATCCTTACTTTTTCATCATCCCAGATTTGGCAACAGAAATAGGAGCCATTGATGCCTCAGGATTATCGGAAGAAGAACAAGTAGCAGCAAAAGACAAACTCTTTCAAGACTACTCTGCAAAAGCTGATCGAATTCACTCTGTTCAACAATTGTTGAAAGCCTATTCTTTGTTTGAAAAAGAAGTTGACTACATCATCGCAGATGGTAAAGTAAAGATTGTAGATGAACAAACGGGTCGTGTACTGGATGGCCGACGCTACTCTCATGGCTTGCATCAGGCGATTGAAGCGAAAGAAAATGTGAAGATTGAGGCTGCTACCCAAACCTATGCCACCATTACGCTACAGAACTACTTCCGTATGTTCCACAAACTAGCGGGAATGACGGGTACTGCAGAAACGGAGTCTGGCGAGTTCTGGGAAATCTACAAGTTAGATGTGGTGGTGATTCCTACCAATCGGCCAGTAATTAGAAAAGACGAAGAAGATCTTGTTTACCGAACGGTGAAGGAGAAATACAATGCCGTGATTGACGAGGTTGCACGGTTGAGTGCACAAGGTCGACCCATTTTGGTGGGAACAACAACGGTTGAAGTCTCCGAACTTTTGAGTCGCTTGCTGACCATGCGCCAAATACCACACAATGTATTGAACGCAAAGCAACACCAGCGAGAGGCAGAGATTGTTGGAGAAGCCGGTTTGCCAGGTAAAGTGACCATTGCCACCAACATGGCTGGTCGTGGTACCGATATCAAATTAAGTGATAGTGTGAAAGCAGCTGGTGGTTTGGCCATCATAGGTACAGAACGTCATGATTCTCGTCGGGTTGATCGCCAGTTGCGTGGTCGTGCAGGTCGTCAAGGAGATCCAGGTTCGAGTCAGTTCTTTGTTTCTTTAGAGGACAAGCTAATGCGACTATTCGGTTCAGATAAGATCGCAGGTATCATGGACAAAATGGGTTACAAAGAAGGCGAAGTTATTCAGCACTCGATGATCACGAAGTCTATCGAACGCGCACAAAAGAAAGTAGAAGAAAACAACTTCGGAATGCGTAAGCGCTTGCTTGACTACGATGATGTCATGAATGCACAACGTGTCGTTATTTACAAACGTAGAAAGCATGCCTTGTTTGGGGAACGTTTGTCGGTCGACTTAAGTAATGCGTTCTATGACATAGCAGAAGACCTTATCGAGACACACAAAAAATCAGAAGATTTCGCTGAGTTTGAAGCTGACGTGATTCGCTACTTCCACATCCAAACGAGCATCGAAGATCATGAACTGATATCTCATAGCACTGAGAAACTAAGTGATCGACTTTACGAAGAAGCTATTAGTTTTTATGAGAAAAAAATGCAAGCGATTCGTGACAAAACAGAAGTTGGACTCGCCAATATTTATCGCGAACGTGGTGAAACCATTAAGCGTGTCATGATTCCATTTAGCGATGGAAAGAAAGGCGTGAGTGTTGCAGTAAACTTGGAAGAAGCGGTTCAAACCAAAGGAGCGAACTTAGTGAAAGCACTAGAAAAGAGCATTGCTTTGTCTTTCATTGATGATAAATGGAAAGATCATTTGCGAAAGATGGATGACCTGAAGCAGTCTGTACAATTAGCTGTACACGAACAAAAAGACCCACTTTTGATCTACAAGTTCGAAGCTTATGAGATGTTCAAAGGCTTGATTGGCCAAATTAACCGAGAAATGGGTGCGTTCTTGTTCCGTGCAGATATTGCTGTTAAACTCCAAGATGACAAAGTGGAGGAAGACAAGCAAAAGCGGAAGACGGACATGAGTAAAATGCAAGCTGGTAGAACTTCGAGTCCATCACAAGGCACTCGACAAGTACAACAAGCTCGACAGGCATCGGCGCAGCAAAGCGAAAAGCGGCCAGATCCAGTTAAAGTATTACCGAAAACAGGAAGAAATGAACCTTGCCCTTGCGGCAGCGGTAAGAAATACAAGAAGTGTCACGGAACAAACGCTTAAGCAAGCGTTCTAGTAAACAATAAGCAAATCCGCTTTCCTTAAATGGGGAGCGGATTTTTTTATTAAACAAGCATAAGCTAAGGGATGCAAAGTATATAACTGTCCGATTTGAACTGTTTCCCTACGACATTGCTGTTTTCAAAGCTACTTCGTTAGAAAGCCTCGCCAAAGCCCTGCTGTGTTGGTTTTTTTGCCTCCTATTTTGGAAAGTAGCTTCGTTCAATTTCTGACACTTTTACACAGTGTACTCCTTAGATTTTGTTTAAGATCTGAAGCTTTTGGTTTCCGCATTCTCAAACTTGCGAATATTCGCTAATGGCGATATTTTACTTTTAGCAAATAATCGCTTATTTTTAGGCTGCGAGGAAATTCGCATATGTAAAGGCAAATAGAATCAAACGTATGTCAACAGTATTAAACGAAGAGAAAGTGCTTTTAAAAGGCGGCGAGTTCCTAGTAAAGGAAACCGCATCTCAGGAAATCTTCATCAAAGAGGATTTAAACGAGGAGCAACTCATGTTCGGAAGTATGGCCGATGAGTTCATTCAAACGAAGATCCACCCCATATTAGATCGCATCGATAAGCAAGAAGAAGGGCTGATGGAGAGCTTGCTTAACGAAGCAGGAGAGTTAGGGCTTCTAGGAGCAACCTTGCCCGAAGAGTATGGAGGAATGGGTATCAAAATTACCAGTGAGACTTTACTTTCTGAGCGCATGGGAACTAGTTTCTCTTTTGGTGTTGCCGTTGCAGCACACACTGGAATCGGAACACTTCCTATTTTATACTTCGGTACAGATGCTCAAAAAGAACAATACCTTTCGAAGCTCGCTACGGGACAGTCAAAAGCAGCTTACTGTTTGACTGAGCCAGGATCGGGTTCTGATGCACTTTCTGCTAAGACGAAGGCGACCCTAACTGAAGATGGCGAGCACTACATTATCGAAGGGCAGAAAATGTGGATCACTAACTCTGGCTTTGCGGATGTATTTATTGTTTTTGCTCAAATTGATGGAGATAAGTTTACGGGCTTCATTGTACCAGCAGATGCACCGAACATCAACCTTGGAGCAGAGGAAGACAAGATGGGAATCAAAGGTTCTTCTACGCGCCAAGTATTTTTCGAAGGTGTAAAAGTACCTAAGGCAAACATCTTAGGTGAAATTGGAAAAGGGCATAAGATCGCATTCAATGTATTGAATATTGGTCGTTACAAGCTTTGTGCGATGGTAATGGGAGGAGCTAAGGCTGCTGCTGACTTTGCTACAAAGTATGCCAATGAGCGCATTCAATTTAAAGTGCCGATCTCTTCTTTTGGAGCCATCAAGCACAAATTGGCGCAGATGTCGACGCTTTATTACGCTACAGAGTCAGCTACTTACCGAGTAGCGGGAATGATTCAAGACTTGGTAGACAAGCTCGCTGCGGAAGGAATGCCTCGTCACGAAGCAAAATTGCAAGCAGCGGAAGAGTATGCTCCAGAATGTGCTTTATTGAAAGTATTGGGTTCTGAAACATTGGACTATTGCGTAGATGAAGCCGTTCAAGTTTATGGTGGAACAGGGTTCTCAGAAGAATATCCTGTGGCCCGTGCTTACCGTGATTCTAGAATCAATAGAATTTTCGAAGGAACGAATGAAATCAACCGACTGCTATCTGTAGGGATGATTTTGAAACGTGCTATGAAAGGGCAAATTGACATCATGGGACCTGCGATGAAAATCAGCGGAGAATTAATGTCGGTTCCT
This sequence comes from uncultured Chitinophagales bacterium, assembly GCA_937951415.1. GTDB lineage: Bacteria > Bacteroidota > Bacteroidia > Chitinophagales > UBA2359 > CALFBW01. The sequence continues at coordinate 18,249 of CALFBW010000474.1, forward strand.
TCCTTTGGAGGCAATGACGATGATCGCGTATTTGCAGAACAGCACAAAGCAGTAGCAAATTCTAAAAAAGCCATTTTAATGGTTGCCGGAGGCGCTGCTCAGAAGTTCATGAATAAAATCGACCAGCAGCAAGAAATCATGATGGCGATTTCAGACATGGCGATCCTTTCTTTTACTGCAGAGTCTGTTGTTTTACGCGTGGAGAAATTAATGAGTCGCAAAGGAGAAGAGGCCTGCGCTCGTGAAATCGACATGGCTAAAACGTACGTTTCTGATGCAATGGAAATGATTAACCTTCACGGAAAACATGCAGTTGCTGCATTTGCAGAAGGAGATGAATTGCGAATGATGACCCTAGGTTTGAAGCGATTTACAAAAACGCAGGTATTCAATAGTATTGGAGCTCGTCGTCGTGTTGCTGATGCGATGATTGCTGCAAACGGATACTGCTTCTAGCAAGGAAGTAATAAATTAAAAACTTCGGTGCTTTTTGCACCGGCATAAGTTTGGTTCAGGGAGAATCTTTCGGGGTTCTCCCTTTTTTATTTATAATTCAATAACTTAAAATCGCGCCCTCATTTATTGCCAAAACCATACTAGCGAACATTGGCAATATTCTCATTCACTTGCATAATCAACCAGCTCTTTTTGCTAATGCGTGGTGTTGCCTCTATATCGGTTTTCAGTCGCACCAAAGAAGATCGATTATCCTCCCCTATTTTAAATAATCTGCGCAAGAATTTTATCAAATTAGAATACATATCTTTCTTCTGTTGAGAGATTAATTTATTTCTCCTAATAAAAACTTGAAAAGACTCCGCCAACGAATAAAAGGCATCTACTTCTTCCATTTTGTAATAAATACGCAACAATAATTCCTTGGATTCGCTGGTATAAAAAATATCGTCAAGCTCGACTTGATGCAGAAGCTCTTGTGCCTTTTGATATTTTTCCTGATTAAAAAACAAATAGGCCAAATTAAAACTATAAGCATTTGAAGCAAATTTCGGATGCAAGTGCTTTTTATAATCCTTAATAAATTTCTCCGTCCATTCGTACTCATTGTTTCGAATACCTGCTGTACAAATATTCATGTAGGTCCAAGGAGAAATAAATCCATTGTCCAAAACATATTTTTTCTCCAAGATTAATTTATAGATGGATAGGAGTTCACCTAGAAATTCACTTTTCCCTGAGTGTACTTTATTTACACAATAATTAACTACATAAAGAAACATTCCACGTGCTTCATCTAAAGGGAATAAATCAGAATGCGCTTCCAATAATGCACGCACTTTTTGGTATCGATCAGAACTATCCGGTTCCTTTAGGCTCAATAAAATATTGTGATAAATGGCCACCGCAGGTTCGTCTGCCATTGGATCTTTTTCAAGAAAAGAAAGCAGCTCATCCACCAAACGAATATCATACTGGGAAACCACCACATTTTTCCGATTGGTCATTTCACAGCAGTAGCGCAATTTTTGGCTGATGTAATACAAATCCAAATGATCGATCGCCAGTTGAAGACTGTCGTCCATCTTGTGCTTCTTCTGTTTATCAAAATAATTATTCTCTTGGGAGTAGAGAATAAAACTGTGGTAGAAGAATTCCTGATGTCGGTGTTTCGAATCCTTCAAAATCTTGTGACTGTCGCGTATTGTTTTATTGAAAGCTTTATCTAGATCCCATTGATCGTAGATCTCCATCAACTGCGCTTTGCCAAGGAGTGGATTTTGATCGACTTGCTCAATGATCAAGAATCGCTCAATCAATTTTACCAGGTCACTCATCAAGTAACCGATCTCCTTTTCCTTATACTTCGCTTGTGGAAAGACATAAGCGTAAGCTTTCTTGTCTTCCACAGCAGTAGCTTGAAATTCAGGATGGTTGGGCAGCAAGAATTGATAATAGCGAGTTACGGCTTCCTTCTTGTTGAAGTAGGGCGATTGAATCAACAAATGCAAGCGCTTTAGAGCACGTTTATCGAAATGCTTCAACAAAGAAATGAGCTTATTCTCCTTCATTATTTTTATGGGATCGAGAGACCGAACGTTCGGTTGCTAGTCTAAAAATGGGACTATTCACTAATTATTGCCTCAATAGCTCGGAAAAAATTCGCATCTAAAATATAAGATGCATAGAAAAAAACTTGAAGATCAGCGACTTAATGACAAATTTATCCTATTTTCGTAACACACTACTCGCCAAAGTGCTCGGAAAGTTCGGACATTTGTCTGTAAACTTTCTTCCTAATTGTACGATCTTTAGAACAGACGAAAAGCTAGATACTGTAAGCTGGATGAAAAATCATTTTCTACATAGCTCATTCACGGCCTTATGTGCCTTGTTGGGAATTTTGGGAACTCAAACAAACATTTGGGGACAAGTCGCTGTAAATGATAGTGTTTACATCTTTGGAATGGAGACTATTAGCATCGATTTATTAGAAAATGACGACCTAAGCAATTGTGCAGGCAGTTATGCGCTCAGTATGGTGAGTCTTCCAAGCAACTCGAACGATTTTGAATTGGATGCCGAAGAAGGCGTCCTTTACTACACCCCAAGTGCAAGTATGTTAGAAGAAGGTGGTTCGAACGAAGATGCCTTCAGCTACGCAATTATAGACATAAACTCGGGTGATTCGAGTGAGGGTTGGGTGATTGTGAAGTATGATCCCGCTATGCTTTGTGAACTCAACACTTGCGTTTGGCCAGGAGATGCCGACAAAACAGGGGTTGCCAACGCAAGCGATCTTTTGGCTTTAGGACTGACGTATGGTAGTGATGGCCCGCCTAGAGAAGATGATGGCATCGAATGGGAAGGCTTGATGGCTGAAGACTGGAACATGTTGCTCAGCGGTGGCGAAGAAGTTGATTACAAGCACGCCGATTGCAATGGCGATGGTTCCATCAATTGGCAAGATCAAGAGGCGATTGAGTCCAATTACAATGAAAATGCCGTTTTGGGAAGTTCCATAGATGAACTTGCAGAAGTACCGATTTCGTTAGTGATACAAAACGAAGAAGCGGTGCAGGCTGGAGACACCGTTTGGGTAGAAGTACAAGTGGGTTCGCCCATTAATCCTATTGAAAACCTTTACGGCCTTTCTTTTAGAATCGAACACGACAACGGCTTGGCTGTTCCGGGCAGTAGCTTTTTGCAGTTTGGTTCAAGTTTCCTCACAACAGAGGCCATGACCATCAAGATTGACCACGAACGGCCAAATGGAATGGATGGAGCGATTTCAAGAACCAATCAAATTGGTTCTTCTGGCTGGGGTGACATCGCCATCTACGGATTTGTAATGGAAGACGTCTTGATTGGCAAATCTCAAAGCAGTTATGAGTTTGGAATAAATGTAAGTTCAGCTGCACTCATCAATGAAAAAGGAGCAAACCTAGCAGTGCATCAAGAAGGAGCAACACTAGTTTATAGAACAGCTTATGCTGGTCTAAGTGACGAAGTGCTACAAGGGAGCCTTGTTGCTTTCCCCAATCCTTGT
>CALFBW010000475.1 GCA_937951415.1 uncultured Chitinophagales bacterium
GATTTACAGAGCCTAAGGCTTCATCAGATGGACCTGGAGTGTATGTGGTATTCGCGTTGGTATTCTCTGCAAACGTTCCATCACCACCAGTAGCCCATTCTATACTAGCTTCTCCATTAAGATTTGCATTTAGAGAAACGACTTCTCCTTCTTGAATATTTATTTCTTCCGAGAAAGTGATTTCGGGAAGTATCGAAACAAAAGTTGTTTCACTAGAAGCCGAGAGTTCAGTCGAACCGTCATTGACAAAATTGGGCAGTCCAGTAATAATAGCGGTATTGGAGAATGAACCTTCTTCAGACCAATCACCCAACAATACATCCATATAAAAAGTAGCTACTGAGTTTGCTGGGATTTCTGAAATTGTAAAGTTTGCTAGACTGTTTCCAGAAATATCGGCGTTGGCGATACTGATATTGTTGAGGAAATAGGGCTCAAAAGTCCAACTAGTATTTTCTGGTAATTGATCCGTGAAATTTATTCCTTGTAAAGCAACATCTGTTTGGTTGTCGATGGTGAATTCATAAGTAATAAAACTGTCTTCGCAGGTTTCTGTAGTATTAACGGTTTGGGAAAATAAAACGGTAGTAGAGGGACATGCAATCTCGCCACTGATGCTAAGGTTTTCGCTTGAGCTGGATGAGCCATCAAAATCCAAATAGATTTGCCCTCCAGGACCAGATAACTGAACATCTTGGCTGTTGTAATTGCCGTTGCTGGCATTATCTACATTGTATTCAAGGGTCAAGCTTACACAACAGCTGGCTGGAAGGTCAAAGGGGTTTTCTCCACTGGCACAATTACTTTCTTGGATATTTATATTGTTCAAAACAAAACCACTGGGAGCGACATCATTGACCAATACATCGAAAGCATCTTCCGAACTTACATTGCAAACATTTACTTGATAAATGACGGTGTTGCCACAGGCGGGGATTGGAGTAATACTTTGTTTGTCTGCAGTCAATGTCGGTAAAGGGTCGGCACAGATGAATTGATTGTCAATATTATTGGAAAATATCGTTTCTTCTATCGAGGTAACTGGAAATTGAATGGGTGGGTTTTGACTGCCATCGTCATTTAGCACCGCATAAATATTCGAGGTCTGATTGATCGGTAAATCTATAGAAATAAAATCTGTTGAACCTGGCGCGATAAAACAAGGAATACTTTGTGTTGCAATAAAAGTTGCACCAGGCTCTAGTGGGTTGTTGTAATAAAAACTAATCGGCGTTCCTCCTTGAATGGCCAATTGTTGATTTGCGCTAATGGTCAAGTCAAGGGTAACACTTTCAGGAAAAGGACAAAAGCCATTGGTAGTTATACCGCTTATTTCTATGGCTCCGTCTCGACTGAAATACACAGTTCCCGAACTTCCGGGATCGGAAGGGCAAACATATAAGTTGACGATTTGAAAGGCGAGTTGTTCCGTTAATTCTGCATAGGATTGTGCTCCGGGAGCGAGCACATTATTCGAAGCTACTGCGCTTAGAATCTGTCTCGTATTTATATTTTGAAATGCACCATCGAAAGCAATGGTAACAATAATATATCCCTCGGCTTTGTATTGGTCTGCAAGTGCAATTAATGAGTTTGATACTTGACTGGTACTTCCGTCGGTACTCAATACAAGAATTTTCACTGCTTCTGGTCGCTCCACCTCTTGCATGTATTCGTAACCCGATTCTAAGGCGCTTTGAGGATCAGTTCCACCAGAAAAAAGACGAATAGAATTTTCGTATCCCGCCAGTAGATCAAAATCGCCTGACATAGGATAGACAATTTCAGATTGTCCTGTATTAGACCATTCAATAATGGAAGCGCGTGAATCCAATTGGTTTATACCTAGATTTAATCCTGACAAAAGGTCGACAAAGAACGCTTTTGATTGTTGATACTCGGTGGCGTCTACCGATCCAGAAACGTCATTTAAAATGACAATATCGAGCGGATTAACACAAGTTTCTTGGGGTACAATTTCATCCAGTAAAGTAACAGTTACGCTTACAGCAAAATCTTCGCTACTCAAATCAATTTCATATTCACCTGCGGGAAGAAACCCTAAATCATGAAAATTGGCGTCAGTAGTGGCCGATCCATTAGAGGCTCCAGTCCAGGAGATAGAATAGGGTGCGATGCCACCCATCCAAGAAATATCTATTCCTCCATTTGGAAGGTTGTTACTCGAGTTTGTAGTATTTACTTCGGTGAATTCCATATAGATTCCTTCTATACTAACGACAGGAATATCTTCAACTAGAACAGTTTCTCCTGTAGCGTTTGAAACGCTTAATTGATAGCTTCCTACGGATAATCCAGCAATGGTAAAAACCTCTGTTTCGGCAGTTCCGCTGCCTTCAAGGGAATCTCCATTGGAAGTCCATGTGTACGAATATGGAGGGGATAGATTTTCTTGAACTTCCACTACTAGCTCGGCATTATTGGTAAAGGAACAAGAAGCAATTACATCGAGAATTTCGGCTGCCATCTCTAAATTCTCAAACCACACTAGTTTTGAACCACTTTCATCGATGACTCGAGCAATGACATCTTCATCTCCGTCGCCGTCCATGTCTAATTTTGCCAGATTATTGATGACATTGAATTCTTGAATGATTTGTTCTTGTTCAAAGGCTAAATCGTCGGTTTGTAAAAACCATCCTAGTCTTGGATTGGCAGTAATAGTAAATGCCGAAGCAAGTATTAGTTCCGATTTTCCGTCGGTATTCAAATCAATTGCAAGACCAGAAGCAGAAGGACCAGTTTCAGGAGAATTAGCTAAAGTAAAATTGCCCGCACCATCATTTTCGAACCAAAGGGTTTCTGTTGGAGAGCTAGCAATTAGGTCCGCAATTCCATCGTCATTTAAATCATCTAATGTTAGAAAGTCGGCATCAAATGCAGCCAAGGTATCTGTTTCAAAAAAGAAAAATGCACCTAGATTTTTCATGCCGATGATATTTTCGGCAGATTTAGTAAGCAAATCTAAAGAGCCATCTCCGTCAATATCTTCAGCAAATAAATGCGAGGAACTGCTTTCGAAATTAATTAAGATAGGCTCTGAAAATACTCCCGTGCCATCGTTTTCCAGCGCCATCATTTGACCCGTTTCACAATCTTGGTAAGCCAAGTCGGGGTCACCATCGTTATCTAGATCTGCTAGTGTGGAACTTCTTTGAATGCAAGGGTTCGGGCTTGTTGTTAAGATTTGCTCAAAAGTATAAACGGATGCTGTAGCACTACTTTTACTGTACCACAAATGCACTCCAAAATCGAGACGAGCAAGAATATCCACCAAGCCATCCCCATTAATGTCAGCAACGTGAATCGCCTTTAAGGCAGTGCTATCTTCTTCTTCAATGGTGAGAATTACTTCGTCATTGTTCCAGTTATTATCGTTTTCAATCAGAATTACTTCGGAAATATTAGCGAAATTTTCCCCTACAAATACATCCAAATCTCCATCCTGATCAGCATCAGCAATTTGAACGGGCGTATCTCCTTTAGTGGAAAGAATGGAATAATCATCGGAGAGCTCTTGACCGTATGCTACTAAATGAACGAGGTAGCTAAATAAGAGAACAAAGGTGAAGCGCTTGTTGGTGTGGCGATTGTACATTTTTGAATCTTTTCCTCTAAATTCAGTCGAATACTGCTATTTAGGGAAAACAAATACATGTATTTGTCGGAAGACTCTTGTTGGGAGTTTAATCTATTTTTCTGATAATCAGTTCAGTACTTCAAATTTTGTCTGTCAAAGGTTTGGTGAGTAGTTTTTTTATCTAGCAATAAATGCTTCTGGAGTTTTCAGCAAGCTCCGAAAAGCGCTTCCAAGCATTAGTCTTTGAATTTTTTGCCCACTGCAATTTGTTCTTTTTGTTCAGTTCAACTCTTTTCGTTTTATTTGAATTGTCATTAATCAAACGATCATAAGTTTTTTCAAAGAATTCTATAAAATGCGCTTCTTTCTTTAGTTTTTTCATGCCCACTTTTCTCAGCTCTTTTCCTATGTTCACTCCTCGAAAATCGGGAACATTTTGTAACTGTTTTGAATTTAGTTTGAACTCGTAGATGGCATTGCCTCTCTGTATGTAGTATTTTACCTTATTCGTGAAACTTCTTTTGTGTTGCTCGCCAGGCATCGAAGAACTATAGTTGCTGATGACTTTTATGTTCTCTTTAATAAAAACGAAATCCTCTTTCTCGAATAAAACTTCGTAAAATTTGTCACCATTGAGATAGGGGTTTCTCTTTAAAACGAGAGAACTATCTGCTCCAATGCCTTCAATTTTGGAATAAGCTGCTAGGTCCAAAATGATTTTCTCTTTTTCGTTTTGCCATGCGATGATCTCATTGTTGTAGATATCGTACTTAATATGGACATTTGGAGTGTAACCGCCCGTGGAAAGGTGAAGATTTGCCAATATGACTTTCTCCTTGAAGTAAGGCGAGCCCTCTAATTTATTATACTGCTCTAATGCCGTTTCGTAATCCACGAAATAGTCTTGCGAATGCTTGCTCAGTTTTCGAAACTCGAAAACACGCATGGCATTATTGGTAGTACCTTGATTTGGGTTGATGCTATTGCCACCAACACCTCCTGTTTGTGCATTTATTTCAAAACAAGACACAATTGCGCAGGCAAATAAGATCAGTGATAGGCGTGTAAGATGAATCATTGGAATCGTTTGAGTATTAAGTTAGTGCATTTTGTATTCCGATCAAATGGGTTCAAATACATTTTGTGTTAAGATTTCTACATTATTTATTTCGTATTCTTCATAAGCTATCAAAGAA
>CALFBW010000476.1 GCA_937951415.1 uncultured Chitinophagales bacterium
ATGATTATTGAATTTCTTGTCTCCATTGTCAAGCAAAACAAAAGACAATTCACTACCAGAAATAATATTCGGAGAAAAAGCCAAATCCGTATTTTCGTATGTCACTGACACTGGCTCCAGAGGTATAAATTCTTCATCAAACCTCTCAATCTCCTCAGTAAATTCCTTTACTTTATTTTGACTAAAGGTGGCATTTGCTTGCCACTTAATTCGAGAAGTTAGAGGCACAGTTGTTGTCAATTCCAATCCTGCCCGATAGCTATCATCAATATTTATACGTGTATATTCACCAACATCATTTACAGCTCCATTAAGTGCCAACTGGTTTTTATAGAGCATGTAATAAATATTTGCGCTGAGCGACATCTTGCCAAAATTTCCTTGGTAGCCCGTTTCTAAATCATATAGAGTTTCGTGCTTTGGACGGCTGTTGGGTGTCGATTCTGTATAGTCTGATCGATTGGGTTCTCTGTTGGCCACACCGAAATATCCGTACACACGCTGCATAGGAGAAATGCGATAATTCAAACCAATTTTGGGATTGAAAAAGGAGAGATTATCCTCTTGAGTGATGTTTGAAAAATCATTGTCAAAACCTAAGAATTCGTAATTAATACTTCTGTATTGCAAATCGAGGTAAGCGTTCAATTTTGAACTTAGCGCATAATCCCATTTCGAATAAATTTTCCATTCCATTTTCTCCGCATCATTTTCAAAGTAGCGTTGACCAATTTCTGCATCTCCCGCAAATTGCGACCAAATCACTTCTCCGTAATGCCCTCCTTCGTAATTGTTTACTGCCGCTCCAATAGACCAATTCAGTTTATCCCATTGTTTATTTACACCTAAAACAATTCCGTAAAAATCATTGTCTAACCAACGTTGACGGATTAGATTGGCCCTTTCAATTCCTAACGAGTCAAGAGCAGGTGTTGACAAGCCATAGTCAGCAAGTTCTTGACTCAATTTGTATTCCTCCCAATAACCTTTTCCTTTGGTATAATGCAAACTTGATTGGAAGTGTAGGTCTTCACCTAGGTTTCGGGTGTAATGCAATTGATAATGCGTTTGGCGATAATTATCTACTTGATCCTCATGGTAAGTACCATCACCGCGGTCTCCCACAGGGTTGAAAGTATAATTTTCGGCCTCTATTTCCGAAAGCGGCACACCATTCCAAGCTTGATAGGTGATTTCGTGGCCTGAGAAAGTTTGGAAGCGCAAAGACTGTTTGTTGTCAATGTAGGAAGCTCCAGCAAACCATGAGTTCAAGTCGGCTGTGGCTCGGTCAATATAACCGTCGGAGTGAATGCGCGACAAGCGACCGTCGAATGACCAATGATCGGCTATCGTTCCTGTTCCCAAACTCAAAGAGTGCTTTCTGGTGTTGAAAGATCCAAGCGAGTTGCTGATGCTCCCGTAAGGCAAGCCCGACGGCTTTAAGGTTTCAATGTTTACACTCGCACCAAAAGCACCCGCGCCATTGGTGGAAGTTCCCACCCCTCGTTGAATTTGGATGTTATCCACTGAACTGGCAAAGTCTGGTAAATCTACCCAGAAGGTTCCCTGTGATTCTGAATCGTTGAGCGGAATACCATTGATGGTAACATTGGTCCGCGTAGGATCCGATCCTCGAATACGAATGCCTGTGTAACCAATACCTGTTCCTGCATCGGAAGTAACCACTACAGAAGGTGTTTGGTCTAGTAAAAAAGGCACATCAACACCCAAATTGTTCTTTGCGATGTCTTCTTGATCAAGGTCCACAAAGGTCGCAGGGGTATTGGCCGTCGCTTTTATTCCCAAAACCTCCACTTCTGCCAATTGCAAAAAGCTATTCACGATGACAAATTCACCTTCTTGGCTCAGGGCAATCTCCATATCCGATTGAACGTCGATAAATCGATCAATGATGGTTTTGCCCTTGTGTTTCACGACCAAATCATGCTTGCCGCGCGGTAAGTCGTAAACAGCAAATCGCCCTTGTTCATTGGTGACATCCGATTGCTTTTGAATGGTAATTTCCGCTCCTGTCAAAAGCTGGTTATTGCTCACAAGTGTTCCTTGAACACTGTATTGGCTAAAAACACTACTAAGCGGACAAAGCAGCAGCGCACAAAGAAATATATTCTTCATAATAAAATATGTTAGCGCACTACCGGGATAAGCAGCAACACATATTCATGGTATTTAAATTCCCTTCTCGGCATTATCCGAGCAGGTTCAGTGGGTATGATCTCAGCCCGTTTGGTAGGGCACCCCATTTGAGACGCAACAAAAGTATGGACTTTCACACTCTTGGGAAGACAAAGATGAGACTATATATTGGAGCAAACAAGCGTTTCACAGACTATATATTGTAGTCTGTTTCCATGTATACAATAAACAAAGCTTAGCATTCAAATATGGAGAAATTAGGCTAGCTTGCAGGCATTACCAAAGGCGAGTTGTGCAATGAAATTATCAGAAGCAAAGGTGCTCATCGTTGATGAAGTCCAAGAAAGCAGAGAAGCCTTGTTGCAGCAATTGTCTCCATTGGTGAAAGCGTGTTGGGGCTGTACAAATTCGGAAGAGGCAATGAAAATTTGCATCGAGCATTGTCCGCATCTTGTTTTAATGGACATCTCTCTCAGCGGTATTGACGGCACCGAGCTTTGCATGGACATTCGAGAAAACCTAAAGATCCCTGAACTTGCGATCGCATTTATTACCGATAGAAAAGAAAACTACTCCATTATTGCTGGCTACGAAGCAGGTGCGGACGACTACATCGTAAAGCCCGTTCATCCCAAACTTTTACAACGTAGACTAAGTGCGCTCTTAAAGCGCTTCAATTCTTATCAGACTTCTCAGGTCATTGAATTTGATGACTGGGCGGTAGACATCCATGGACATCGAGTAATTACAAAGAAAGGTGCGAATGACTTAGTGAAGAAAGAATTCGAGCTCCTCATGTTGCTGTGCAAAGAGCCGGGACATATTTATTCTCGAGATGAAATTCTACAACAAATTTGGCAAGATGCTGCCAGTAATTCTTCTAGAATTGTGGATGCGCATATCAAGAAATTGCGCCGAATTATAGGAGATAGAAAAATTAAAACGGTTCGAGGAGTGGGCTATCAAATAAAAGCCAATTAATCTGGTAAGATTTTATTGGTCTTAAAATACTGCAAAACCATTTTCACCCTTTCCTTCCTGTTCCCTTGTACCTCAATAAAGGGGAATCTACTCGCTTTTATTTCTCTTAAATAAATCTGATACAATTCGTCACGACTGCTTGGGCTTTCCCGCATTGGATCTTCTTCCCAAGGAATATCAGGGCTGCATAAAACGTAGAGATCGGGATTACTTTTATTATATGCTGACTTTATTTCTCTCGCGAGTCTACCATACTTGAACTCTGACCAGATTTTTATGGTTAAAATATTCGTGTCTAGTAAAAGAATGGAATAGTCTTGCAACCGTGCCTTTTGTTCCATGACCTGTTCCGATTGCTGTTGACCTTGGGCAATTTTGACTAAATCACTTTCCTGGTATTCCAAGCCGTTAGTGGCTAAATATTGCCGAGCAAATTCGGGCACCATTAGGCAGTTTAGTTCCTTTGCTAAATCTTCACAAAGCGTGGTTTTTCCTGAAGACTCAGGACCAGTTAAAACACATTTTATTAAGCGATCTTTTTCGCCCCATATTTCTCTCTCCATAAAATTAGGCCTGCAATTGCCAAGACTAGAAAAACAACATACTGAATACTGTAAAAATAGAGGCCTTTATAGGCATATAGTGGAATAGATATAATATTGGTGACAATCCAATACATCCAATGTTCCATCTTCTTTCTGGCCATTAACCACATAGCAACGATAGCGAAAGAAGTACTGAGTGCATCCCATATTGGCGTAGGACTGTCGGTGTAATTCTTAAGTACAAAACTCATTACAGCGAAAGAAAATACTGCCATTCCTATTGAAAGCAGATGCTCTTTTCTCGTATTCCATGTCACTGGCACTTTTTCACCTTCATCTTTTCTAGACCAGTAAATCCAACCATAAATACTCATAACAAAGTAATAAGCATTTATTCCTGCATCTGCATACAACTTAAAAACCGTACAGATATACACTGCAATTCCAACCCCAATTAAACCCGTAGGAAATACTAGAATGTTTTCTTTCCGAGCATAAATAACACTCAAAATCGCAAAAATGGTACTAATAAATTCCCAGTGACTTAAGCTGTGTAATGCAGGGGCAATAATAAGGTCGTAGAGCTCTTGCATTTATTACAAATTATAAACAGCAAGCAAAGCGTCTTCAAATTCCTTGGAAATTTCTGATCTAGGAATTAGCAAAGGTGTACGCCCTTGTCGTAGTTCTAAAAAACTCTTGTGCACTCTAATTTGCCAATTCGCTAAATCAATGGTAGAACCTCCTGATTCTTGTTGCATCGATAATTCTCGATCCACTAAAGACAATTGAATTTTTCTGGATTCTAATTTATTATTAAATAATAAAATCAGGAAAGGGCGTACAATATAATACATGCCAAAAAGGAAGCAAAAAACGGCATAATACCAATTAAAAGCACCATTACCCATAGCCATTAAATAAATAGCTACTCCAACACAAAGCGGACCCACTATTCTCCGAATCCAATACAATACTTTGTTGGTAGGATTGAAATACAACCACCAAAGCATCCGCTTTTGAATCTCAGAAGTCAATTCTATTTCTTCCTCTCGCTTCATGTCTTATGGTCTAACGAAGACGATCGGTAGATCGAACCAAGTTTTCATCTTTGCGAATGGCTCTGATCGCTAACCAGTTGAAGATGTATGCTACGAAAGGCAAGAAGATTCCCACGCCTGGTTGGAAATCGCCGTCGCCGTATTCGGTCCATGCGCTCAAGCCTACCAAAACTACCAGCAAGAGTAGGTTCAATTTCCCTACATTCATTTGCAAAACGCGGTTATTGAATAGGAAGATGTCTGCAATGCTAATGATGGCAGAAAGAGTCCCGATAATCAGCAAAGGGATGTGTGCCTTTCCCGCAGTAAGCACGTCATTGATTTCCATTCCTGGGCAAACCAAGAAGCCCACCGCGAATACGGCTGCTATAAAAAGGAAAATGGTTTGAATTCTCTGAATCATGCTGCAAATTTAGCCTTGTTTTTCCTTCCTTGGTTTTTCTGGGCTTTCTAATTTTCCACTAAGCTGGGCTTCAAAAAGCGAAGCGCTTGGATTTCAAATTCGTTGAGTCTTTAGCATTCCCTTATTTTTGTTCAAATGGTGAAGCTAAAAACCTCCTTTTATAGAGGAACAGATGTGGTGCAAATTGCCCGTGACTTGGTGGGTAAATACTTGTACTCTTCCATTGATGGCCTGTTGACAGGTGGAATCATTGTAGAAACAGAAGCTTATCGCGGTGCCGATGATCGCGCTTGCCATGCGTATCAAAACAAACGCACCCCACGAACAGAAACCATGCTTATGGAAGGAGGAATTGCCTACGTTTATTTGTGCTACGGTATTCATCCACTCTTCAATGTGGTCACCAATTGCGCTGGTCAAGGCGATGCAGTTTTGATACGAGGGCTGGAGCCTACTTGTGGCGTAGAGCATATGCTCAAAAGAAGAAAATACGATCGTGCAAAGTATCAACTCACGGCTGGTCCAGGATGTTTGAGTGTGGCTTTGGGAATAAATACCAGCCATGACCGCACGCCTTTGAACAGTGACTCCATTTGGATCAGTGATCGTGATGAACAGAGCAAAGCTAAAGCAAGGATTTATTCGGAATCCGATTTACAAATCGGTACACGGGTAGGAATGACTTCTGCTGGTCCTGATGCAAAGCGACCTTGGCGTTTTTCTGTTCCTCAAAATAAGTGGGTGAGCCGAGGAAAAGGAAGTTAAGCCTAGAATTTTCTCCTTTCTTTTTAAGCTATAAAAGCACATTCAAATACCTTGTTTCTCCAATAAGGCAGCATAATAGTCGTTAAGGCACTATCAAAGCAGCTAAGCCTAGGGATTATTCTATCTTTGGGGCTTGTTTTCAATATGATTTCCATGCAAAAATATTTGTTTCTCTTACTATTCTTGATTGGCACTGCCGAGCTTGTTGCGCAAACACATGTAGATGCCCCTAACACGGTGACTGCTAGAGAGCCTTCGAAAGCGTTAGACCGCTTGGTTTTCGAGTGGAATTGGGTAGACTGGATGAATAAACCTACCTCTCCCGATACCATTTCGACTAAATGGTACAACCGAGGGATTAATGCCTATGTCATGTGGGATTTAAAATTGGGAGAATCAGAACGCTTCACCTTTTCACCTGGTGTAGGATTTAGTAATCACAACATCTACATGGATTCGTGGTTGGGTGTGGACACAGACACTTCTAGTACGACTTTTGGTCAAACAGCCTTGTTCAATATTCCTGATACGGTGAACTACTCGAAATACAAGATGGCGACCACCTACTTTGAGGTTCCACTTGAACTACGATGGCGATCAAGACCTGACAAATTTCACCGTAGTTGGAAGATTGCAGCTGGAATGCGTATCGGTTACTTACTGCAAGGAATGACCAAATTCAAGGGTGTAGAGACAGATCCACTGGGTTTAGCGGTGACAGTTAAGCGAAAAGAGCTCAATTTGAGAAACATCGGAAGTTGGCGCTTTGGCCCTTCATTTAGAATAGGTTATGGAAATTTCAATCTCGTGGCTTACTACAGTTTGAACACTATTTTCAATAAAAACCAGGGTCCGAATGTGAATGCCTTTTCAATAGGTGTTTCTTTTAATAGCCACTAGTATTTATCTTCATGTCTGATACGATCTTATACGAGAAAACTGGAGGAAGGGCGCTCATCACTTTAAATCGTCCTGAGCGATACAATGCCTTTATTCCTGAAATGAATCAGGCGCTAGTAAAGGCCCTTAAGACAGCTGGAAAGGATGTTGAAGTCCGTGTTGTTGTGCTCACAGGAGCTGGTGAAAAAGCTTTTTGTTCGGGAAATGATGTAAAGGCCACCAAAGATTCTGCGGGAGAGCGCAACCTAGGAGATACGGTTCGTACCCATTTTAGCCCTGTTATTAAGGCGATTGCAGGTTTAGAAAAGCCTGTGATTTGTCGTTTAAATGGAGTGGCAGCGGGCGCGGGTTGTTCAATTGCTTTGGCTTGCGATTTGGTTGTTGCAGCCGAACATGCCCGCATGATTGAAGTCTTCGTAAACATTGGCCTTGTATTGGACTCAGGCTCTTCCTTTTTCTTACCGAGGATCATTGGTTCAAAACGCGCTTTCGAAATTTGTTCGCAAGGAACCAAAGTGAGTGCTCAACAAGCATTGGAGTGGGGCATGGTGAATAAGGTCGTTCCTGCAACGGAACTTGACGAAGCAGTGAAAGCGTACACAGATTTCTACGAAAAAGCTCCTACGCAAGCAGTGGGCTTCATAAAGAAAATGCTTCAGCAATCTCATCAATCAGATCTAGGTTCTATGTTGGAAATGGAAGCACAAATGCAAGAAATTTCTGGCTTTAGTAACGACTACAAAGAAGGAATTGCTGCCTTCAACGAAAAACGTCCGCCAGCATTTAAAGGCAACTAAGCTTTAAATGCATTTACGGGTACTATAAGATTGCATTTACACGTATTTGTACTGACAAGCTGCACAAAATTCGTGTAACTTGACCACTTATATATTCTACCCCTATGAAATTGCTTTCTAGCTTATTACTGCTCTGCTTTTTGTCCTTTTCTTTTGTTCTAGCACCAAATGCGGAAATTCCACATGCTGCTTGTGACGATATTCATGACTATCCAGAAAAAATGGCTTCGTACCCTGGCGACATTCCAGCTTTGATGAAGTATTACAAGCAAAACTTGAGTCCTGTGCTGTTGACTTGCAAGCAAGAGGAGGGAAGCACAGTAAAAAGCATGCAATTAGAATTAGTGATCAACCAAGCAGGAATGGTGGAGTCGGTGAAGTTTCCCGATTTGAAAGCTACAGATGCTTGCAAGGACAAAATACGAGATGTTTTACTTCGCATGAATGGCTGGTCTCCAGCTGAAATAAAGGGAAAGCCTGTTTGCTCTCGCTTTTACTGGCCTATCTATGGCATCAAATGGAGTTCAAGTACGGTCAAGTAACAGAAAAGGGCAGAATTTCATATCACTTGCTTAGTTATGTATTTTTAATTTATATTTGTTTGATCTGAGAGAGGGGTCTTTCAGAGATTTTCAGTATTCCCGCTTCTGGTAGAGCGGACGTTTCAACAAATTCTAGTGTGGTTTGACGGACAATTCCGATTGTACGTTCTATTAATTGAATGGAACTTTCCTTTCTTTTTGAGCAAGTATGCGCTTGTTCGAATTGAGGAAAGCCAACGATACAAACCATTTATGGGGGTTTGCTTTGAAACGCCACGCGTGCCAGATGGGCAACGGGCGTTTCTACTTTTATAAGGGTTTGACTTCTTTTCCCTATCATTTATTAGTAATAAATGATACACGGTCACTTACTTGCTCGCGAGCAAGCCATCCAGCGCTTTTGCCAATTTCCGATCTTTGTCAGTAAGGGTGTTCCCCGCATCATGGGTACACAATCGAATCCGCAACTTGTTATAGACATTGGTCCATTCTGGATGATGATTGTGCTGCTCAATGATCATGGCAGCACGAGTCATAAAACCAAAAGCTTCGTTGAAATTTCCGAACTCATATTCCTTCACTAAGGCTTGATCAATTTCTTTCCAGTCGTTCTTCATATCGGTGTTTTATTTATTAGCAAAGCTTTTTATAAAAAGAAAACCTGTGCTGATACCTCAAGGGTATTTGTCAGCACAGGCTATTTCATTCTGTATCTATTCTAAAGAATTCCTATTCCATTAAGGGAACAATCTTCCATAATAACGAGGAAATGGAATGGTTTCTCGAATGTGTGGCACGTTCGTTAACCACATCACCATTCGTTCGAAGCCGAGCCCGAAACCTGCATGTGGAACCGAACCATACTTTCGCAAATCCAGGTACCATTCGAAGGCTTCCATTGGCAGGTCGTGCTCCTTAATGCGCTGCTCCAAAAGCTCCAAGCTGTCTTCACGTTCTGCACCTCCTACAATTTCCCCAAAACCTTCCGGAGCGAGGCAATCAACACCCTTTACGTAGTTGTCATCCTCTTCATCGCGCTTCATGTAGAAAGCTTTGATGTCTTTCGGCCATTTGTACACCATCACCGGAGTATTGAATAGGCGGGTAATGATGGTTTCATCAGAACCTCCTAAGTCAGCTCCATGTTGGAAAGTCCGCGCAGACTCGAGCCACTGAGGAATGTTGCGTTCCTTTTCCTCCAAGTCCTTCACTTCATTCTTTAAAGTGTCGATCTTGTTTCTGTTAAAGTTGACTTTCCCTTTCTTCATTCCTCCAGCTGCAATCGCAGCTTCTCTTTCCTCAATGTCCTTCTTGCGGTCAGCAATTCCTTGCTTCACGGCTTCGAGGTCTTTTTCGAGGGTTTCCAAGGCATTTTCTCCATTCACATCACGCTTACCGTGTAAAATTTCGACAGCTTCATCGTATGTAATACGCGGGAAAGTCGTTCCGATGTTCTCAAATAAAGTCAAGTCTCGTCCCAACACTTCTAGCTCCGCGCGGTGAGTGGTATAAATGTCTGTAACAATGTATCGGATGAACTCTTCAATCAAGTCCATATTCATGTCTAGGTCGTAGAAAGCCATTTCTGGTTCAATCATCCAAAACTCCGACAAGTGTCTTCTCGTTTTACTTTTCTCTGCACGGAAAGTAGGACCAAAGGTGTACACTTTTCCTAGGGCCATTGCAGTCGCCTCTGCGTATAATTGTCCTGATTGTGATAAGAATGCTTCCTCTCCATAAAAATCGGTCGCAAACAAGGTGGTAGTTCCCTCACAAGCATTTCCCGTAAAGATCGGTGAATCGGTCTGTATAAATCCTCGATCTTGGAAAAACTGATGAATAGCGAACTTGGTTCTACTTCTAATGCGCATGACCGCCCATTGCCTTTTCGAACGGAGCCATAAATGTCTCTTTTCTAATAGAAAATCTACACCGTGGGCCTTGTTAGAAATGGGATAATCTTCCACGAATTGGAGAACTTCCACTTTTTGAACTTGCAATTCATAACCTCCGACTTGCCGATCGTCTTTTACCACTTCCCCTTCTAATCGAAGTGAAGTTGCCAAACCTGCCTTTTTAGCCGCTTCAAAAACCTCCGGATTCACATTATTCTCATCCACCACGCACTGACAGAATCCACTTCCATCACGTAATTCAAGAAATACCAAACCCTTCCCGGTTCGTTTGTTGGCTACCCAACCAGCGAGGGAGGCAGTCTTGCCTTCCCCATCTGCTAAATGGCAAATCTCAGTTCTCATCTCTGTTTTATAACTGCTGTTAAAAAATAAATTGCTCCCATTTTTAGGAGGCTCTAAATTAGCTCTTTAACAACTAAAAGAGCATTAAGATTCCCGATTAGCACGGTTGTTGCACTATTTAGATTTCTTCGATAAATCACAGGGGATTCTAGCACGCTGTTGAGCAACAGCTGCTGATAAAATAAATACAACAAAAATCGAGCCAAGACGTAGTAATTCTATTTTTTTCTCCTACATTTGAATTAGCAAGCACGAAAAGCTGGGGAATGCTTGTTACGTACAATTACTAACGTGTTACACTTTCTGGTCAATTGTGTAACGTATACGGGAAAAGAGATGCTCAAACAGAAATTAAGTCAAAAGCTCACCCAGCGCTTGTCACCACAGCAAATACAGCTCATGAAGCTGTTGCAGGTGCCAACTGCTAGCCTTGAACAGCGCGTAAAAGAAGAACTTGAAGTTAATCCAGCCCTTGATGAGGGGAAGGAGACCGAAGAAGAAGCCGCTGCCAATGAAGATTCTCGCGAAGAGAAGATCGATTTAAGTGATTACTTATCAGATGATACCGATACAGGTAGTTATCGCACACAAACGAGTAACTATCGCGATCCAGACGAGAACAAAACGATACCGATCCCGGTAGTCGACACTTTCCACGAACACCTCCAGCAACAGCTGGGAATGGTGATCCTTGAAGAACGCGAACGCGAAATTGCCTTACAACTTATAGGTAGTATCGATGATGATGGCTACTTACGTAGACAGTTAACAGCAATCACTGATGATCTTGCCTTCGCTCGGAACATCGAAGCGACTGAAGAAGAGTTGGAAGGTATCCTAAAAACTATACAATCGTTTGAACCTGCAGGTGTTGCGGCAAGAGATTTGCGAGAATGCTTAGTCATTCAACTTCGAAAGCGAAAAGATCAGAATCCTGATGTTAAGGTGGCAATGTCCATTCTGGAGCGCTACTTTGATGAGTTTGCTAAGAAGCACTACGAGAAATTGATGCGCCAACTAGGCATTAAAGACATTGATCTCAAAGCTGCAATCGACGAAATCTTGAAGCTAAATCCAAAGCCTGGAAGTGGTTATGCAGGAGATCTAAAAGTAGAAAACTACATCATTCCCGATTTTATCATTGTGAACAACAATGGTGACCTACGATTGACCCTTAACTCGAAAAACGCTCCAGACCTTCGTATAAGTTCTGCTTATATGGACATGATGAAGGCCTATAACAAGGGGAATAAGAAAGATAAAAAGCAGCGGGAAGCAGTACTTTTTATTAAGCAAAAAATCGACTCTGCAAAGTGGTTTATTGATGCAATCCGTCAACGCCAGCAAACCATGTTGAACTCGATGCGTGCCATCTTGGACTACCAATATGCTTTCTTCCTCACTGGTGATGAAACACGTTTACGTCCGATGATTTTGAAGGACATTGCGGAGATTACCAACCTTGATATCTCTACGATTTCTCGTGTAGCGAATAGTAAGTATGTGCAGACAGAATTCGGAACCTTCCAATTGAAGTCGTTTTTCTCAGAATCTATCCAAACAGATAGCGGTCAAGAAGTGTCTACTCGCGAGGTTAAGAAGATTTTGCACGACTTGATTGATGCGGAGAATAAGCGCAAGCCATTGTCTGACCAGAAACTTACCGAAGCATTGGTAAACAAAGGCTATAATATAGCTCGCAGAACTGTAGCGAAGTATCGAGAACAATTGAACATTCCAGTAGCTCGTTTGCGAAAGGAATTATAAAATAGAGTCGCTTAAGGGTGACTTGAAACTGGGAACAACTGTAAAAGCCATTCGATTAATCGAGTGGCTTTTTACTTTTTACTTTTTTGTGATTAGCTTTCCAACATTCGAATCTCGTACTTAATGTTGTTTTCCGCTTGGAGCTGTCTACTTTTTTTGAATCGGTCTGTGTGGTAGATTTCGCCTTTGCTTAGAAAAGTCTCTAGTACTTTACGCCTAGCAGGTTTGTAAACAACATTGGGGAATAAGCTAAATTCCTTTCGAATGTTCTTCGTGTATTCTTGATACGCACTTTCCGATTCACCCAAGACAGCGAGGTCAAAATCGAGCAGATAATTGACATCAGACTTACTTGAAAAACCGTGTTCTTTGGTCGCTTCTATCATCTCCACTACCTTCTTTTGCAGCTCCAAGGGCACAGCTAACTGTTGCAATCGTCTTTTTGCCAAAGCAGCACTTCTTTCTTCGTTGTTTGGCCTCAGAACAGAATAAATAATGTCGTGGTAATAAATGGCAAAGCTCATGGCATCAACTTGCTCAATTGCGCCTTCCCTTTCATATTTATCCAAGAGAACAAACATCTTTGAAAGGTGTTCCAAGTTATGATAGTGCCGGTTTCGATGTTCATAATGCTGTTTGACTTCTTCCCATAAGCGATGTATTAATTCCGCATTTGAGTTGTACTTTAGGCACAAAGCTGACCAACGTTTTTCAAGATTCAATAGGATGCATTTATGGTAATAAATACTTGTTTGATGTGTTCTTGTATCTATAATATGAACATCTAGTTTGGAAGATCAGTTCCACATAGAAGCGATTCCCTCTTCTCCCTTTGTTGGCGACTTTTTTGCAGCTATGAAAGGGCAAAGTCCTGCTAGTTTTACTTAGGGCTGCTAAGAATCTCTAAGCATTTCTATCTTCACCTATACAGATGAATCAGACCATACGAAATATTGGCATTTTCGCCCATGTTGACGCCGGAAAAACTTCGCTCACCGAAAACATTCTATTTGAAAGCGGTGCCATTGCTCAGATGGGTAGCGTAGACGATGGGACCAGTCAAAGTGACTCTCTCTACATTGAGAAACAAAGGGGAATTTCCGTTCGATCATCTCTGACCTCCTTTTACTGGAAGGATCATAAGATCAACTTGGTGGATACTCCCGGACACGTGGACTTCTCGGCAGATGTCGAGCGCGTCTTACAAGTTATTGACGGAGCGATACTCCTTGTTTCGGCTTTAGATGGCGTGCAATCACATACGGATACTATTTGGCAGGCCTTACGCGACCGCGAGATTCCTGTGATTTTATTTGTTAATAAAATAGACCGTGCAGGTGTTTACCTAGAAGGCATGTTGTCTGAATTGGGCAAAGAACTGAGTGATCAATATTTAGCCCTCCAACAAGTAGAAAACGAGGGAACATTGACAGTAGAAGTGAAGCCTATTTCCCTAGGAAGTGATGAAAAACATTTGGAGTTACTGGCTCAGTACGACGATTCGATTCTAGAGGCATTTATTGAGGAAAAGCCGATCAGTTCTGAGCAACTTGCAGAGCGTTTTCGTGCTTCGATTCATGCCGCTCAAATTTATCCGCTCTTATTCGGTTCTGCTAAATTGGGTATTGGTATCGAGCATCTCCTTCAAGCCATCACCGAATATTTTCCTTCGCCCAAGTCGACTACTTCTTCAGACTTATCTGCTATCATTTACAACTTAACACATGAGGAAAAGCAGGGCAGAGTGGCTTACGCTCGCATTTTTTCGGGTCAAATAAAAGTGCGAGACAGTATTTCCAATTTCACAAAATCAGTTGAGGAAAAAGTGCAGACCATTGGCACAGCAGAGGTTTCGAAAAAGGCCATTACCACTGAGTTCGCAGGAGCGGGCGACATTGTTGCTTTGTACGGATTAAATGATAGCACTACAGGAGATGTATTGGGAGTTCCTTCGGATGCTATTCCTCCACTTATTCATCTTCATAAATCACTGCTAACGGTTCAAGTTGTAGCACAGAAGGAAGAAAAATATGCCGCATTGGCGGAAGCTCTGCAAATCCTTTCAGTCGAAGATCCTTCCTTGGAATTTGATTGGTATCGTGAGGAAAGAGAGCTGCATTTAAAGGTGATGGGTTGGATACAAATCGAAGTCTTGGAGGCGCTCATTCTACAGCGCTTTAAGATCGAAGCAAAATTCGAAGAACCTTCCGTTATTTATAAAGAAACACCGATTGCCAGTGGTTACGGAATAGGTCATTACACCATGCCCAAACCCTGCTGGGCTATTGTTAAATTTTTAATCGAACCTGCCCCTAGAGGTAGTGGGGTAAGTTATAAAAGTTTGGTACGTACCAGCGATGTACACCAAAAATACCAAAATGAAGTAGAACGCACCATTCCCAAAGCACTCCAACAAGGCATCAAAGGTTGGGAAGTAACCGACCTCAAAATTACTTTGGTCGAAGGCGAAGACCATCAAATGCATTCCCGCCCAGGCAACTTTGTTTTGGCGACTCCAATGGGCATTATGAACGCCCTCAACGAGATTGGAACACAGTTTTTAGAGCCGATTCTTTGGTTCAAAATTACCGCTAGTGACGAACTATTGGGAAAGTTGACAAGTGAAATTATTCAAATGCGGGGCGAGTTTGACAGCCCAATGATTGTAGACAATAAAATGACTTTGACAGGCACTTTTCCATTGGCGACCTCCCTCGATTTTTCTGTACGACTCAGCTCGATTTCTGGTGGAAAAGCCAAATTGCTCACCCGCTTTTATGCCTATAAAGTGTGTAATGATTCCCTTGCTCAAATCCGCCCCTACAAAGGCATCAGCCCGCTTGACCGTTCCAAGTATATTTTGAAAATGCGCAAAGCTTTGGAATAGTTGATTGTATGTAAAAGTTTGATTTTAGGGAACGGAACGTTTATGGCTTCGTTTGCAAGTGGTGTCC
>CALFBW010000477.1 GCA_937951415.1 uncultured Chitinophagales bacterium
CTAAATAGTTTGTATTTACCATCAATGGCAATCGACATTAACTGCACCCGCATTTTATCCTCTCCCGAGGTCATTTCCAATTTACCTACGAGTTGTTGCGATATCGGATCTTTCCCAAATTCGAAACTGTCATAACTCAAAGACGACCAACTATCGCTTATCTTTTTTCCACTCTTCTTAAGACTATCATAATCTCTTTTCATATTCGCTTCCCATTGCTCTGGACGCAATAAAAAACCCTCCACTAATCCTTTTATACTATTGGGTGCGTTGGCATCAGCTTTCAAAGCTTCCATATCACCGATGGTCAAGCAGTACGATTTATAACAGTCAAAATCACATTCTCCCATTTTCTGGTAGAAAGCGTGAAAGGACTCTCCGGCAGTATCAGGATCTGTTCCAAACTTCGCAGGTCCAGACTGACATGCAGAAGTAAAAATAATCAGCGCCAGCATTAAAGCGGCTATAAAATAATCTTTTCTATACATGATATGATTCTATAAATAACCCTCTACTTTTTCTTTGGAAAAACTTTCCAAACCTTTTTCTTTTTTTTCTTCTCTCCCTTCTTCGGAAGGCTTTCCACTCTTTCAGATTTCGACAGTTTATCGACACTTACTGGCGGTCTTGTATTCCGAGGCTTTTTAGGTTTTACCGGTGTTTCTGTGGTTTTAGATGATGTTTTGGGTCGAACACCCACTTTCGGCCGTACTTTCGGTTTTGTCGATTTACCTTTCAATACTCTCCCTGTTTGACCGCCTGCTCTTGGCTTTACTTTATCCTTTGCAGCATCAGATTTAGTTAAACGGCCTGATTTATTCTTACCAGTTCTCGTCGCTTTTGGTTCCGCCTTTGGTTTTGCTTTTGGCTTTGTTTCTGCCTTTTGCAAACGACCCAAGTTCTCCTGACTTTCACTGCTTGTTCTTTTATTTCCAGCTTTCGTTCTATCCTTAAAACCTGTTAAGCGTGATTTTCCAGTTGAGGATTTCTTTCGAATCCCAGAGGTAGTGCTTTTTCTATTGGTACTTTTTGTCAACCTTGATTTTCCCGAGGACTCTCGAACCGACTTTTTACCTGCTGGTTCATCTTTTCGAATTCTATCAAAAATGCTTCCGCGTTCTCTTTTATTTTTAGATACCCGTTCTACTTTCTCGTCCTTTTTATCACCCTTTTTGAGTCCTAGTAATCGTTCAAAAATACTAACACGAGTCTTCTTTTCCTTTCTTGGCATTTTTCTATTTAGTCTTATTAAATTGAAACAACTACAACTTACTAGTTGAAGCTTAATTAACAGGATATCGACCTTCTTTGTCGTATCTCAAAATGGCTTCTACAATTCTTTCTGCTCGATTTTCCGGATCAGGATGCGAAGACTGAAATTCTGGTGTTCGGTTTGGTCCTGCAGCATTTTTAAGGATGCGCATTACCCCAATTAATTCACGAGGATCATATCCTGCTGTAATCATAAATCGCACGCCTAAATCATCCGATTCTAATTCCTGGTCACGCCCGTATTTCATGTTGATCATGTTCCCAACATAAGCCGCTATTTGAGCTCCGCTCATGTCACCGGCCACACCAGCCGCTTGTGTCAAACCTTGTGTCAATTCTTGTTTAGCCATTCTCTCGGCAGAGTGTCGAGCTTCCACATGACCGATCTCATGACCTAATACTCCTGCAAGTTGATCTTCATTTTCCAGCTGGGCATATAAAGCTGCAGTAATAAAAATCTGACCACCAGGGAGTGCAAATGCATTGATCGTGCGATCATCTCTTAATAAATGAAAATCGTATTGATAGGGGCTTCTAGCTATGATCTCATTGTTCAACAATTTGGCTCCTACCAAGTCAACATGTGCTTGCGCATCAACATCAGGATGCAAACCACCGTGCTGCTGCGCCATTTGGGGAGCCGATTGCAACCCAATGGCGATCTCTTGCTCTTCGCTCATGTTAATATGCTGATTCTTACCTGTTACTTCGTTGAAGTCTGTATTTCCGTAATACTTAAAAACTGCAAAAGCTGCCATAACAACAAACAGCAGTAATCTCAGCTTCAAGCTGGAGAAAGCTCCCCCTTTTCGGTAGCTCATAGTAATTCCTTTTGTTCTGCCTATAAAGCTAATACATCTACATAACTAGCTCATATCTTTTTTAAATACCTTATTCACCTTAGCACAGCTTAACCTTCTAAGCATAAAAAAAGCCCGGATAAACCGGACTTCCTTTTCGTTTATTTACTGCTAAAACCAAGCTTAGGCTTTAGTTACAAAAGATTTTAGTCTTGTAAAGCAAAAACTTTTTTCAACAAATCCGTTCCTCTTGCAACTGGATTTTCCCGAATTCTAGCTTCTTCTTTTTCCACCATTGTAAATAGTCCACCAATAGCTTTGTCGGTAACATAGCCTGTCAAATCGGTATCTACTTTTTTCACCAAAGGGAGTTTATTGTACTGACCGACTACATCACCCCAATACTTTGTACCGTCCACTTTATCTAGAGAAGTGGAAATAGAAGGGCGGAATTTTTGCTCTAGTTGTGTAGAAGTCGTTCTACGTAAGAAGTCAGTAGCAGCGTTTGGCTGCCCCTTCAAAATTCCCATTACATCATTAAAGGTCAACGACTTGATGGCTGAAACAAAAATCGGTTTTGCCGATACAGCAGCATCTTCTGCGGCTCTATTGAGCGAAAGTACAACCTTGTCCACTTCCCCCCCTAATCCTACAGCACGAAGTTTACTTTCTACTTTACGTACGTCTTCAGGCCATGGAATCTTAATCTTAGGATTTTTGAAGAAACCGTCCTTTTTCGAGGTAATATTTACACCGGTGGAAATCCCCTGTGTCAGGGCTTCTTTCAAACCATCGCCAATTTGCGCGTTAGTCAATGGGCTATCGCCTAAGGCATCCATCACTTGTTTGAATTGTGTGCTGGTACAACTGGCAAAACCCACCAACAGTAAGGATAGGAAAAGAAATTTTTTCATAATGTACTTTTTTGTGAAGTCGCAGCTATAAAGATAAGGACTTCATTCATTGGAGGCTCCGAAGCGCCAAATGTTTAATCCAAGTATAATCCTTGCTAACATTTTTTGTCAAGATTCTTACAGTTATTTATAGCTAATAAATAAAAGAGCCCCAACCGTAAAAGAAGGGGCTCATTGTTATTTCGCAATATATAGCAGCTTAAACTTTAGGCGCCGCTGCTCTTGTATCTTCGGAAGTTTGATCTTTAAACTGATCAAAATTCGCATTGAATTGCTGCGCTAAGTCTTTCGCCTTTGCCGAGTACGCATCTTCATCCTCCCAAGTACTTGGTGGATTCAAAAGTGCTGAAGGAACTCCAGGACACTTTACAGGCACTCTCAAACCAAAAACAGAGTCCGTTTTGAATGCAACATTATTAAGTACGCCCTCTAAAGCGGCATTGATCATAGCTCGTGTAAAACGCAACTTGATTCGAGATCCAACACCGTAAGGGCCTCCAGTCCATCCAGTATTAACCAGCCAAACATTAATATCTCTATCTCCTACGTCAATACCTGCTTCTAATTTTTGACCGAG
>CALFBW010000478.1 GCA_937951415.1 uncultured Chitinophagales bacterium
TGGTGGGACGGGGCATATGCAACCTTGAGGGTCAGTCTGGGCGTATGCGATACGCCCTTGCTGGTGGGACGGGGCGTATGCGACCTTGAGGGTCAGTCTGGGCGTATGCGATACGCCCTTGCGGGTGAGATGGGGCGGAGGGTCATACGCGACCATGAGCATGACAAGGGGCGTATGCGATACGCCCTTGCGGGTGAGATGGGGCGTATGCGATACGCCCCTACTTGCGTTTTTTTTTGAGGTCTTCGATTTCGTCCATGAGGGCGGAGATATCGTTTTCTTTGACTTCGCGCTTTAGGGGTTTGGTGATCTCTTTGTATTCTTTTTTGGAGATCGGGATGACTTCGATGGATTTATCAAGGAAGGATTGGATTTCTTCGAGTTTCTCTCGTTCTTGAGGAGCGCAGAACGAGAAGGCTTCTCCTTTGTTTCTTCCTCGCCCAGTTCGACCTACTCGGTGCACGTAATTCTCGGATTCATCTGGTAAGTCATAGTTGATCACCATCTGAATATCGGGAATATCGATGCCACGGGCTGAAATGTCAGTTGCGATCAACAGCATAACTTCACTTCTGCGAAACTTGCCTAATACTTTTGTTCGCTCTTCTTGGGTTTTATCACCATGTAAAGTGAGCGATTCAATATCAACGCGCGCCATTGCTTTACAAACTCTTTCTGCTCGCACCTTTGTGCGAACAAATACCAAGATTTTATCGTCAGGATTTTCTTTAATGATTCGTTCTAGAAAAACACGCTTATCGTCCATTTCTACAAACATCACCGCGTGTTCGATGTTTTTTGCTACTGGGTCTTTGGGCGAAAGCTGAATCCGAATTGCGGATTGACGAACAAGGCTGTAGGCGATCTTCTTAATTTTCTGATTAATTGTCGCTGAAAAGAATAGGGTTTGTCTTCGGCGAGGAAGATTATGCAAAAGTCCTTTTATATCGTCAATAAAACCGAGGTCAAGCATGTGATCGGCCTCGTCCAAGATTAATATTTCTACCTGATGTGTGCGAAGATGCCCTTGACTAATCAGGTCGAACATTCGCCCTGGCGTCGCGATTACAATGTCTACTCCTCGTTCGAGTTGATCAATCTGTGGTTGCTGATCCACTCCTCCAATGAGGGACATGATTCTAACGCTGGTAAATTTTGCGATCTTTTTGAAGACCATTTCTAGCTGTAAAGCCAATTCATGGGTAGGTACAAGAATCAAACATTTCGCACCTCCTTTTCGACGTGCTCGTTTCTTCTTTAAATAGATCATATCAATGACCGGAATAGCAAAGGCAGCAGTTTTACCTGTTCCTGTTTGCGCTACTGCCAGCAAATCTTCGCCCTTCAATATGTTGGGAATAGACTTGTGCTGTATATCGGTAGGTCTTCGAAAGCCTAGGGCCATTAGACCCAAGACAATCTTTTCATCGAACTTGTAATCTTCAAATTTCATTTGAGCGGAAAGGTAGGAATATTCCAGCTCTCTTGCATTTCTAAAAATGCGGGACCTTAGTATCAGGCCTCACCTTACATGATTCGGATCAAGCAAGGGCTTTGCGAAATAGGGTTAAGATCAAATCATAGAACACTAAACAACAGAAAGTTACCACAGCATAGCTCAAGGCGAAGACTTTCTCTGAGCCGGACAATACAACAAAGAAGAGCAGTAAAAAGACTAAACCAGCAATTCCAACTGGCTTCATCTTGTCTAACAAGGAGGAGCTACTTTCCACGACTTCTCCCGTTTCTTCAGAAATGGAAGTACTTGCAGGGCCTACAAAATGGAGATAAATGGTGCGAATCAATATTACAGGATAAGCCACACAGAATATCAAAGCAAAATACCACAGACCGCCCGTGATTCCATTTATCATAAACACCAAAAAGACGATAAACAGCAAGATGAGAATAAACAACCAGTTAGCTGCTAAAGCGGATTTCCATTTTTCCATACTCAAAGTTATCTATTTCCATGCTAACGGAGCAAGGCAAAAAAATAGGTCCAGAAGAAACACAATGTTTCGCCTGAACCTTTTATCTCCATTTGAAGATAACACCTACTCTTTCGAACAGCATCCCACAAATACACTGGGTCTTTATTTGAAGGAAACCATTTAAGAGAAAGAGCAAAACATTCTGGTCTGTATGTCAAGCTCTTATAGTAATAAAAGGAGCAAAAACACTGCCACAGCATACTGCCTGTTTATTAGATATGGCATTCAATTTTAATATTAAAAAATCATTCACACTAGGTACTCAAAATCAATTTATTAAATCTTATGTTCATTTTTGATAGGCAATAAATATATCTCCATAAAGAAAAATGGAAATTTCAGATTCATCTTTTCTAAGATCAAACTGTAAGATTGAGCAGAATGTGTAGAGTTTGATAGTATTTCATTACTGCTCACAAGAGCTATAGAGACATAACAAGGGCGACCGATTTTGCTCGATCGCCCTTGCGAAATTCGACTGTCATTTAAAGTTCGTTAGTGGGCGATCTCTAAATCCTTTGTAGTGGGAAAGCTGTCTCCAGTCGAAACATTTGGCGCATTTCCACTCATTATTCCAAGCTCTAAAAGGCTTGGCTGAAATGGAAACAATAAATCTGCTCTAGCCGCAGCATCCCGAATTGTCTTTCAGAATCTGTTGTGATTCTGTGACTTTACTATAAAGATATTGATTTCATTTAACATTTAAGGCGCAAGTAGTTAACAAGAAGTCTACTGCACAATAAATCTTATAGGCACCCGAAAACTCGATGGTATTTCTTCACCATCCAAAGTGGCTGGATGGAAAGCTGGTAATTGAGCCAGAAGTGAAATACATTCACGGGTAATGGCATTGCTCAGGCCTCGCATTGGAATCACACTTTCTATTCTTCCAGCAGCATCAATATTAACGCGGAACAGTGCTAGACCTTCAATTTCTTGTTCTCGCGCCACATGAGGGTAATCGATGTGGGCGTACATGTATTCGAGAATCCTGTCGTCACTACAAGTTTTTCGTTCTTCGTTCGACATTCCTTCGCAGCCCAATAAGTAAGGATCCGTAAGCTGACCTTCGTAGTTGGTGGTCCATTCACCGTCTATCAGTTTCTCTTCGAAAGTCAAGGAACCGTGCTCGTAATTTCCACGGTAATTCAAAATACCTTCCTCATCGAACCATTCAAAATCGCCATGAAGTTCACCCGCATGGTAGTGAATTTTTGCCCGAATACTTCCATTAGAATGCCAGTATTTCCACAAGCCAAACTTCCGGCTTTTCATAAAAGCACCTTTGGCAAAAAGGCTATCATTTTCATAGTGATAGTACTTCCATTCGCCGTCCATCCAATTATCCTTGTAATGTCCGTGGCAAATTTTATTACCATTGTCGTACCAATGAATGCTTAGTCCCTCTTTTATTTTCAACTTCTTATCAGCAAAGGTAATTTGATCCATTTGCTCATTTCGTTCGGGATGAAAGATCTTTTTCACGAATTTCCCTTCCCGCGTTTCCTCCACGCAGTAGTGGTACCAACTGGTATACAATTCACTCCCTTCCGATTCCATTCCGGTATATAAATGCGCATAATAAGGATCATTTTGGACGGGGTCATGCACTTTGATGGCAGGATCGGGCAGCTCAATTTCTTGAGCCATGATGGGCTGACTTCCAAAAGCTAATACGCTCAATAGCAGCACCGATATAAGGAAGCAGCAATGCTTTGTCTTCTGTTTCATCAGCTATTAGAAACAAAAATGCTCCTAAAGATTAAATCTCTAGGAGCATTTTTTCGTCTTATTTATTGACTACAACAAAGACTGCAATTTCATAGCAACAGACATGTCGCCTTTGATTTTCATTTTTCCAGTCATCACAGCTGTCATCGGGTTCAAATCACCGGTAGCCATTTTCTTGAAGTCGTCTAGTGATACAATCACCAAGCAATCTGCCTCATTATCATCGGCTGAAATCACATTGGTATCACCGCTACCATCTACATACATTTTGTCGTCTCCGAAATCAAATTTCAGTGTTTTTCCCAATGCTGGTGCCGTTTTGGCTTTCTCCTGCATTTCCGACATTACTAAGTCAAAGCTCATTATTCCGTTTTTTAATTCAGTTGATTTTTCTCTATTTGTGGCAGTTCCATTCGCTGATGTCGCTGCTTTCTTTTTCTTACTTTTTTTGGGCTGATCAAGTTTCGGCATCTCATAAGACAGACCGTCAATGACCATTTTTGCGATGATTTCTCGCATAATTTCGGAAGTTCCTCCACCTATAGTTCCAATTCTGCTATCGCGGAACATCCGAGCAATTTTATACTCTTCCATGTATCCATAACCTCCGAAGAACTGCAAACACTGCGTCATCACCTTGTCGGATAATTCAGTAGCCAGGAGTTTCGCCATTGAACACTCTTTTACAGCATACTTTTCATCCTTGTTCAGCCGGCAACAATATAGCACAAATTGTTTGGTCGATTCTGTTTCGGCTGACAGTTGTGCCACGCGATGACGCAAGACTTGGAATTTATTGATGGGTCTTCCAAATGCAGCGCGTTCCGACATGTATTTCATGGAATAATTCAAAGCCTCTTCACAAGCCGTATAAGCCCCAATTGCCCCACAAAGTCGCTCCTGCTGTAGGCCACTCATTAGGTAATAAAAGCCTTGACCTTCTTCGCCGACCAAATTTTCGACAGGAACTTTCACGTCTTCGAAAAACAGTTCTGCCGTATCAGAAGCATGCCATCCAAGTTTCTTTAATTTATTCGCCTTTACGCCTTCCGCTTCTCTATCAATGACCAACAAACTAACACCAGCAGGACCCGCATCGGGGTCGGTTTTTACTACTGTTACTATGAAATCGCCATAAACGCCATTGGTAATAAATGTTTTTGAACCGTTCACCACATAAAAATCTCCTTCGCGTTTGGCAGTCGTTTGCAGATTCATTACATCGGAGCCCGCCCCTAGTTCGGTAATTCCGATTGCCGAGATCATCTCTCCAGAAATAATCTTGCGCATGTATTTATCCTTCAAGAAGTCCGATCCGAATTTTTGGATGTAGCTGCTCGACATATACTGCACCACATTTTGCACAATAGCAAAACCTCCAGAAAAGCACTTATGAATTTCTTCAAGAAAAACGACATCGTAAAAGAAGTCTAGCTCAGAACCACCGTACTCCTCTGGGTATCCCAAGCCAAGGAATCCCATTTCTCCCATTTTCTTCCAAACGGAGCGCGGAATTTTGCGTTCTTCTTCCCAAGTATCAATAAAAGGGATCACCTCCTTTTCTAGGAAACTTCGCAAGCTCTGACGAAAAAGTTCATGCTCTTCAGTGAAATAGTAGGAGCTCATTAGGTTTTATTTATTAGTAATGCTTTTGAATCGTAAAATTCCTTTAGCTACGATTTTACTCGCCCGTCCAAACAGGAGGACGCTTCTCTCTAAATGCCGTTAGTCCTTCAACGCCATCTTTGGTGCTAATGGTTTTCTGCAACATGTCATAAAGATACTTGTGTTCAGAAGCGGAAGGGCTAATTTTATCATAAGCTTCTAGGCCAAAACGTATCGCCGAAGGAGAATTTTGTTTCAATTCATTGATGATTCCTGTCACTACATCGTCGATTTCATCTGCATTGCAGAGATGGGTTAATAAACCGTATTCATGAGCTTGTTGACAAGGCATCATGTACCCACGGATGCACCAATCGATGACTTTTCGTTGGGGCATCACACGAAGTAAAGAAGCCATCACTTGGAACGGATAAAGCCCTCGTTTTACTTCTAGCAAACCCAGTTTCAAGTTGTCGAGTGCTACAACATAAGTACTTCCTCCTAGAAAAAAGAAACCACCTGCATAGACGTCGCCTTCTACTTTTGAAATCGTTGGTTTGTGAATTTTATTAAACAATTCTCCTATCAAGACCTCCCCTTCAGGAGCTGGTACCGTAGAGTCATTTTCTTCAATGAAGCCAGCAAAAGCCTTCAAGTCTGCTCCCGCACAAAAGACGTTTCCTTTGGCTTCAATCACAATGACCCAAACGTCTTTTTGATGATGCGCGTAGTTCATCGCAAATGCGAGTTCATTGATCATTTGCGGATGGAGGGCGTTCTTTTTTCGCTCTCTCGCCAAACGAATCGTAAAGACATGCTCGGCTTCTTCTAACTCTAGGAAAGCAAAATGAAAATCTTTCAACTTAG
Source organism: uncultured Chitinophagales bacterium (assembly GCA_937951415.1). Classification (GTDB taxonomy): domain Bacteria; phylum Bacteroidota; class Bacteroidia; order Chitinophagales; family UBA2359; genus CALFBW01. Next base: position 6,198 of record CALFBW010000478.1, read on the forward strand.
CGGTTTGCTCCTTGGTATAGTGGTTCATCTTGTATTGTTGTTGCTGCAAGATACTTCAAGCGGGACAAAATTAGCCCTCGTTCCTGCAGCGCAATGCTCAGTTACTGGATGGAAAGTGTTGCTATTATGCCAAGGCATCAGGATAAACGCCTTGCGCAATCAAGGCCTCAATTTCTTTCTTGGCAGATTCTTGATCAGCTTTGTAAGTCACTCCAAACCAATTGGACTGTGAGTCGATCACTTTGGTTTGTAGGAGATCTTTGTGAATGGTGTAATCAATAACCGTCGGCACCAAAAATTCTCCTTTAGCGTGATTTTTCTCGTCGTTCAAAAACTCCTCAAAGAGTTGCGTTGAATAATTAAAATAAGAAGCTCTCAAACAAAACATGTTCATAGAAGCTAAAGAATCTGCTTTCAATTCCACTCCAATATCTTCGGGTTCTTGGTAGCTGATTTTTCCATCATCCTCCGTTCCGATTTTCAAGGTTTCAATGATCTTACTCAAGTTCGAATCCGCATCGGTGAAGCAAATCCCACGATTTACGGTCCCATGCTCCGACAAGGTTGGTCCTAGTTGGTAAGCCAGCACCGCGTAATCCTTGTCATTCGTATTGAAGAATTCAGCTGCTTTCATATAGGCAGTTCTTCCGTAAAAATCATCGGCATTGATCATCACAAAAGGGCCGTCAATGGCATGACGTGCCGCCCAAACTGCGTGACCTGTTCCCCAAGGCTTTTCGCGCTCGATCTTCCTATCAAAACCATCTGGTAAATCGTCCATCTTTTGATGTACATAGACCAGTTCGATGGCATCTTTCCATTTATTGTGAATCACATTTCTGAAGGCTTCATCAAAGCTTTCTCTGATAATAAAAACGACTTTATCAAAACCCGCCTGCACTGCATCATAAATGGAGTATTCCATGAGCAGTTCTTCATTAGGACCAAATCCGTCCATTTGTTTCAATCCTCCATATCGCGAACCCATACCGGCTGCTAAAATTAGTAGTGTCTTCTTGGTCATAATCGGGGCTTTTTCGTTTGCACAGCAATTCTAGCGGCAAAAATACTCTTCCGCTAACTTGTTCAACGAAAAAAGACCCCTTACAGATGCAAGGGGTCTTTAAAAAACGTCTAAAGGTGTAATTTCTTTTTATTGAATGGAGAGCTTTTCCGTATAAACGTTCGTAGCAGATCTTACCGTCACTAGGTAATGACCAGCAGCCAAGCCACTCAAATCCAATTCTGTTTTACCATCTACAAGCTGCTTCTCAAAGTTGGCAATAAGCACTCCAACGGTGTTGAATATTTCAACATTCAGCTTTTCTTGATTTACACTTTTCAAACTC
>CALFBW010000479.1 GCA_937951415.1 uncultured Chitinophagales bacterium
AAGTCGAATTATTTCCAAAGGTATTTCTGCCGGAAAATCGCATAATAGCTACAGAGGATTAGTGGCGGTAAAGAAACCGGCACGTAATGCTTACAATTTCTCACAATGTGATTCTTTGCTGGTAGGTGATCAATGTGGAGCACACACATTTCCATACATTGAATGCGCAAACAGCTCTTCACAAGTAGAACACGAAGCAACGACTTCTAAAATTGGTGCTGACATTTTATTCTATTGCCAGCAAAGAGGAATGGATGTGGAGGTAGCTACCGATTTAATCATCAACGGTTTTGTGAAAGATGTTATGGAGCAGCTTCCAATGGAATTTGCTGTAGAGGCTAAGAAACTATTGTCCATCACTTTGGAAGGATCGGTAGGATAAACAAATAAGTAAAATAATAATCAAGATAAAATGCTTCAAATAAAAAACCTTCATGCCTCAGTAGAAGGCTTGGATATTCTCAAGGGAATTAATCTGGAAGTAAATGCAGGAGAAATTCATGCAATCATGGGACCAAACGGTTCTGGTAAATCAACTTTGGCTTCTGTTTTAGCAGGTAAAGAAGAATACGAAGTAACGGAAGGTTCCGTCTTATTTAACGGAGAAGAAATTCTCGAAATGGAACCAGAGGATCGCGCAAAAGAAGGTATCTTCTTGGCGTTCCAATATCCAATGGAAATTCCCGGAGTTTCGATCGCTAATTTTATTAAGACGGCTGTCAATGAAAAAAGAAAGCACCAAGGTTTGGACAAAATGCCTGCAGGTGATTTCTTGAAAAGTATTCGTGCAAAAATGAGCATGTTGGAAATTAATCCAAAGTTCATTGGTCGTTCTTTAAACGAAGGTTTTTCGGGAGGAGAGAAGAAGCGAAATGAAATTTTGCAAATGGCTATGTTAGAGCCGAAACTATCTATTTTAGATGAAACTGATTCTGGACTTGACATTGACGCATTGAAAATTGTGTCAAATGGTGTTAATAAATTAAAAGGGCCAGAGAACGCTTCTATTGTAATCACACACTACCAGCGTTTATTAGATTACATCGTGCCTGATTTTGTACACGTTCTATATCAAGGACGTATTGTTCGTTCTGGAACAAAAGAATTAGCACTAGAGCTGGAAGAAAAAGGATACGATTGGATCAAAGAGGAAGTAGCTGCTTCTGTTTAGATTTAATTTAATAAGTAAAGAACCCTGCTCACGCAGTTAAAGAGATAAAATGCCAACCGAAATTAATTTCGATTTGAAGAGCCAATTAGTGGCAGATTTTCGAGAAAGAGAGTCTTCCTTAAATGGACAAAAAGATGGTCATTTACATCAGTGGCAATCGAAAGGTCTAAAGGCCTTTGAAGCGCAAGTTTTTCCGAGTACCCGAGACGAAGAGTGGAAGTACACCAATATTCTTCCTGCTATGGCAATTGCATACGAGCAATACGGGAGCCCTTTGGAAGACGCAGATATTGATGCACGTTCATTTATTCCTAAGGAAATCGAAGGATCAATTTTGGTTTTTCTCAATGGTGAATTTCGTGCCGAAGCAAGTACCATTAAAGATGGTCAAGCTTTTTCTATTGAGAACATTCTCGATTGCAAGCACGAAGATTTTGGAAGCCTTTCGAAAATTGATGAGCAAGTATTTACAGCATTAAACTTAGCCACATTCACAGGCGGAGTGCATATTCACGTTCCTGCAAATACAGAAGTAAAAGAACCTATCGTTTTGCTGCATTTGAACGACAGTTCTGCTGGAGCAAATATGATTTCGACACGGCATTTTATTACTGCTGGAGAAAATGCAAGAGCAACGGTTTTGGAACTTGCTTTTTCAATAAATGAAAGTTCGCCAACTTTCGTCAATGCTTTTACAGAAGTATTGGTAGATCAAAATGCGAACATTGATTTATATAAAATTCAATCGGAAGGAAAAGAGAATACGACCCACATCAGTCGCGTAGCGGCGAAGCAAGAAAAAGGCAGCACCTTCAGTTGCGGCACCTTTACTTTCGGAGGAATGTTGGTTCGAAATGATTTGGATATTCAATTAGCGGGAGAGCACTGCGAATCCTACTTGAACGGATTGTACCTTGGAAGTGAAACGCAATTAATCGACAATCATTCTTTCGTCGATCATGCAACACCTAATTGCATGAGTGATGAGTTCTATAAAGGAATTATGGACGACCGTTCGAAAGGTGTTTTTAACGGTAAAATTTTGGTGCGTCAAGCAGCGCAAAAAACAAACGCTTTCCAATCGAATAGAAATATTTTGGCGAGCGAAATGGCGATTGTAAATACCAAGCCACAATTGGAAATATTTGCGGATGATGTGCGCTGCACACACGGAGCTACCATCGGCCAAATTAATGAAGAGGCTATTTTTTACATGCAAGCGCGTGGAATCAACAAGGAAGCTGCGAAGGCAATTTTGCTTCTGAGTTTTGCGGGAGAAGTTGTAGATAGAATTCAGTACGATGCCTTGAAGCCTTATTTGCAAGCGAGAATTGCGGAGCAAAGAAAGTACGAAGGCGAATTACTTTTAGATATTTAATAAATAAAAGAGCGTGAGTACCGAAACCAAAGTAACTGCTGCTTTAGACCTAGCAAAAATTCGTGCTGATTTTCCGATCCTAGATCAGGAAGTTAATGGACGACCTTTGGTGTATCTCGACAATGGAGCAAGCTCTCAAAAACCTTCAGTCGTTATTGATGCCTTAAGCAGGTACTACCAGAACGATCACAGTAATGTGCATCGTGGAGCACACGAATTGTCGAATCGAGCGACCGAATTGTTTGAATCAGCTAGAACTACTGCAGCTAAATTTATTAATGCTTCTAGTGAGCGCGAAATCAATTTTATAAAGGGTACAACGGAAGGCATAAATCTTCTAGCGCATTCTTTCGGACGTAAGTTTTTATTAAAAGGAGATAACCTGATCATTTCTGAATTAGAGCACCATTCTAATATCGTTCCGTGGCAATTGATTTGCGCGGAAAGAGAAGTAGAATTGAGAGTGGTAAAGGTTAATGAAGATGGAGAGTGGGATCTTGAGCACTTTTATTCCTTGCTGGATTCAAAAACCAAATTAATTTCTACTGCCTGGGTTTCCAATTCCATGGGAACCATTAATCCAGTAGAAGAAATTATTGAAGCAGCACATAAGGTTTCTGCTGCCGTCCATTTAGACGCAGCTCAAGCAGCACCACATTTTATTATTGATGTCCAACAATTAGATGTCGATTTTATGAGTTTTTCGGGACATAAAGTTTTCGCGCCCACAGGTACCGGAATATTTTATGGAAAGGAAAAATGGCTACTAGAAATGTTGCCTTATCAAGCCGGTGGGGAAATGATTAAGGAGGTCGATTTTGGAGGTACTACTTTCAATGATTTGCCGTTCAAATTTGAAGCAGGTACACCAAATATTGGAGGCGCTATTGGCATTGCCGAAGCTTTCAAATACTTGATGAACTTGGACCGAGTGGCATTGCAGGAGCATGAAGATGCTGTTTTAGAATTGGCTACGAATTTACTTTTGGAGATTCCTGGAGTCAAATTGTTAGGGCCTAGAAACAATAGAGCTGGGGTAGTAAGTTTTAATATCGAAGGAATTCATCCTTCAGATCTTGGACACTTGTTAGATGCGCAAGGAATTGCTGTGCGAACAGGACATCACTGTTGTCAACCTTTGATGAAACGTTTCAACATTCCGGGCACTTGTAGAGCCTCATTTAGCATTTACAATACAAAAGACGAAGTGCATTTATTTATTGCGGCTTTGAAGAAGGCTATAATAATGTTGAAATAAATGGCAAGTATTAAAGAAATAGGACAGGAGTTGATCGAAGAGTTTGAAATCTTCGATGATCAAATGGATCGCTATGAGCATTTGATTGATTTGGGAAATGCTTTACCGGAAATGAAACCAGAATGGAAAACCGAAGATCGTTTGGTGAAAGGTTGCCAGTCAACGGTTTGGTTGTATGCGGAAGCAGAGGATCAAAAAGTGAAATTTTATGCCGACAGTAATACGGTAATTACCAAAGGAATTATTGCTTTGTTAGTGAGAGCCTTGTCGGAGCAAAAAGCCGATGATATTATTGCTGAAGATTTGGCATTTATTGACAAAATAGGATTAAGAGCAATGCTTACTTCTCAAAGGAGTAATGGCCTAACGGCGATGATCCAAAGGATGAAATTGTATGCTTTGGGATTTAAAAATGCGGCACAATGAGAGATCCAAAAGAATTGAAAGAAGAAATTCTGGTACACATTAAAGGTGTGTTTGATCCAGAGATTCCAGTTAATATTTACGACCTCGGATTAATTTATGATCTGCAGGTTTATCCACCATTAA
>CALFBW010000480.1 GCA_937951415.1 uncultured Chitinophagales bacterium
TCCGACGACAGCGGAATCAATACAACAGGTAGCGGAATCGGACAAGATCTTACTGCCAACCTGCAGTCTCCAGATGCCTTGGAAGCCAACGAGGAAACTTTTATTCTTAACAACTCTTACGAGTCTCTCCAAGATTCTTATCAAGAAGGGATCGTACAGTACCCCTTAAACAATCTGGATCCAGGACTCTATGAAGTAAACGTCAAAGCTTGGGATGTATACAACAACTCGGGTGAAGGATTTACTCAGTTCATAGTAGCGGAAAGTGCAGATTTGGCATTGGGGCAAATTTTAAACTATCCTAATCCATTCTTCGACAATACCACCTTTTGGATAGAACATAATCGAGCGGGTGATCAATTACAGTTGAACATTCAGGTATTTACGATTTCTGGAAAACTGGTAAAAACGATTCAGCGGGAGCTTACATCAACGGGTAACCGAATCGATGACCTCAGCTGGGACGGCCGAGATGAGTTTGGGAACGAAATCGGAAAGGGTGTCTATGTTTATGTGGTTAATCTCGAAGGATCGGATGGTTCTAGCGCGAGAAAGACCGAGAAACTGGTAATTCTTAAATAGTCTTAAATTTTTACAGCACTTAGATATACTATTCTCTAGATAAGTGTGTTAGTAATCAGATGGCAGCCTTTCCGAAAGGATTCTTGAGCTCAATCACAAGGAATACTGCTGCTTTTCATAGCTTTGCACGATCAAAATGACAAAATGAAGCAAATTCGCAATCTGTTCTTTATCGCTTTGGCCTTATTCTTCATGGGAAATCCCATGCAGGCACAAGATGAAATTGACGTAAACGAACTTAACGGAGGAAGTGTTAACACCGTTATCACTTCGATTCCATTTTTACGCATAAATCCTGATGGACGAGCAGGTGGTATGGGAGATGTGGGCGTAGCAACCACTCCCGACGCCAATTCAATGTACCACAATATGGCGAAATTATCTTTCGCTGAAGACAACATGGGTATAGGAATAACCTATACTCCATGGCTTAAGGCTTTGGTAAACGATATGTTTATCAGCTATTTATCGGGCTATAAAAAGATCAATGATCTCCAAGCCGTTGCTTTATCAATGCGCTACTTCAACTTGGGAAGCATTCAGTTTACCAATGAAAGTGGAATTGAAACAACTCAATTCAACCCGCACGAATTTGCCTTTGATTTAGGCTACAGTCGTCGCTTATCTGATAAGTTATCAGCAGGTTTGACCTTGAAGTATGTTTATTCCAACTTGGCCAAGGGCCAAACAGGTTCTAGTGGTCAAATCAATGTAGCAGATGCCGTTGCAGCAGATTTATCCTTCTACTACCAGACACCTCTTTCAGCGGGTGACCGTGATGGAACCTTGCGCATAGGAACTGCCATTAGCAATATTGGTAACAAAGTGAGCTACACAGAAGAGAATACGAAAGATTTTATTCCAATCAATTTAAGCTTAGGTTCTTCCTATTCGATTGATTTAGATGAGCACAACAGTTTGATGTTTGCCGTAGAGTTCAACAAATTGATGGTTCCTACGCCTGACACTTTGGATGTAAATCCAGCCAATGATATTTTTGATCACAGAGAAGCATCACTTTTCTCTGGAATGTTCGGAAGCTTTGGAGATGCTCCAGGAGGAATCAGTGAGGAATTGCGAGAAATCACTATCCAGGTGGGTGCAGAGTATTGGTACAACAACCAGTTCGCTATTCGTGCAGGATACTTCCACGAGCACGCGACTAAGGGTAACCGTAAATTTTTGACGATGGGAGTGGGCTTGCGCTATGAAATCTTCGGATTGAATTTCTCCTATTTAGTACCTACAGCAGGAATTGCAAATCATCCACTCGAAAACACCTTGCGATTTACTTTGTTCTTCGATTTAGATAAAGGATTCGCTGCCATCGGTGAATAAAACAAACTTTTAGTAATAAAAATAAAGCCACTTTCCGATCTGGAAAGTGGCTTTATTTTTTGTCGCTCCTTTTCACACTTGCAAAGAATTCACAAAATGAATACGCTCATCATTTTTCTAAAAAATCCTGAAAAAGGAAAAGCAAAAACACGCTTAGCTGCAACCATTGGAGAAGAGGCAGCTTTACTTGCCTACAAAGAATTACTTGCACAGACACGATCTATTGCAAGCGCAGTGGAGGCAGAGCGCTGGCTTTTTTATAAAGATGAAATTTGGGAAGACGAATGGAGCACAGAGTATTTTCGAAAAGCACTGCAATCTAATGGTGATCTAGGAATAAAAATGCAAACTGCGTTCCAAGAAGTCTTTGCGAACGGCGCCAAACGTGCTTTAATCATTGGTAGCGATTGCGGAAACTTAGATGCTGAATTGGTGGAGCAAGCCTTCCAAGAGCTAGAAACTGGGCAAGACATAGTGGTGGGTCCTGCAGAAGATGGAGGCTATTACCTATTAGGAATGAACAAGCTTTATACTTATTTATTTGAAAATAAAAGTTGGAGCACTGCGCAATTGTTCTCGGAGACCTTCCGTGACATCAACCTCCACGGGCAAACCTTTACGATTTTACCGGAACGCTATGATGTTGATACGGAAGCAGAATGGGAGCGCTATAAATCATCAAAGAATCAATAATATTAGCACGATATTGGAGGCGCTTTGTGAAAAGCAACAATACCTTAATTTTACAGCATGAAGAAGCAAGTTGTTCTTTGTCTACTGGCATTCTTGCCGCTAGCGCTAGCCGCTCAATGGAGTTGCAATAATTTGGCCTACACTTTGGCTCCGAATTTTACTGGTTCCAATCAGTATTACTTCATGCAAAGCCACTTCAATCCTGCATATGCTGGGGATGTTAGTCAGCCTTCTTGGTGGGCAAGCATAAAACAGAACAAGGAAAACAATGGAAACGGTCAGCAGTACAACTTTAGTTGGCAAGGTCAGTTTCCAGAGTACAAATCGAATTTGGGTGTCATTTTTAATTACGAACGATTCAATGATACAAGAACTGAAGTAAATCCTAATTCAAATAATGACATCTACGATTTCAAGCAGTGGAAATTGGGTGTTCAACACAATTACGAATTCGAAGTGGGATCGGGAACGGTTCGCGCGGGATTTGGCATTTCTTTACTTCGTTATGCCGATGTGTATTCTGGAAATACAGCTGGCTTAGTGGGTGAATATAAATACCGCCCCAATGTCGACATTGGCTTCCGTGGAAGATGGGGAAATTTTGAGTTTGGCGTTTCGGCCTTACACTCTAACGAGCCCAACTTTAGAGGAGAAACCACCCAAGTAATTGGCTTAAATAAACAAGCGCAGTTTCGACGCATCTCTTACATTCACACAGCTTACGAGTTCACTTTAGGAGAAGCTTTCTACCTTAAACCATCTGTACAGGTACGGCAACTTATTGGACAAAGGAGTTACAACTCGTGTGGACTAAGTGCAGATGCAAGTCTACAATTGAATTACAACGACAGCTTCTTTTTAGCCTACAGTTTCCGCTATCATTATCAGCAATACCCGCATTCGATTATGTTGGCATATCGCACCTTAGGCGGCTATCAATTCTCAGCCTCCATGGACTTGCCAAAAGGTGGAACCGGCGAAAGAAGACGATTCGAAGTCGGAATAGGTATTTTCCTCTTTGGTGATTATTACGAAGAGGAAGAAATTGACGAAGAAGGCTTTTAACAAGAATCAGCAAGCCATTATTCAATAATGACTTTTTTACTGGAAGACCAATTCTCTCCATTTGCATGAATAAAATACAAGCCTGCTTTTAGACTGGAAATATCAATGGTAAAAATATCTTTGGAATTAAGTTCGGAAGTATTTATTTCCAAACAAAGATTCCCCTTCGTATCTCTAAGTTGCAAATTGATGGTCGCTTCCTTTCCTTGTCGTATTCGAAAAGTCAGGAAGTCTTTTGCTGGATTAGGAAAAACTTCAAAGCTCTCTTGTTCGAGAGCACTCGAAATTCCACTTGAGGTTTCCAAATCAAGTACAAGCACACCCACCGAATTTGCTTGTAGCTCCAGCGACATTCCTACTAGTAAAAGGCTGTCATGCACAGCTACAAATTGATCATGAATTGGGCCGTGACCTAAGTCGTCCAATTCCTCATTGAGGTATTCAATGTTTCCACTTTCTTTGAAGCGATTTTTTCCTGCGGTCAAGTTAGCGGGGCCATAAGTGAAA
>CALFBW010000481.1 GCA_937951415.1 uncultured Chitinophagales bacterium
GGCAATTGCGCCTGCACCAGATTTCCGATTCCTAAGAACAAAATCAAAGCAGGGATTAAAGAGGCAAACTTCATTTTTCCTAATTGCGAGATTCCTGTAATCAATATCTGTCGCATGGCACTTGTAATTTATCGGGTCTACGGGTTTCTTTTACATACACCAAAGACAGTTCAAATGCACCGCGATTATTGGTAGCCACTTCGAACTCAGAAATATTCACATCGTACGCCAAACCAATGCGAAGTCCTTTCACATTAGCTCCTACAATCGCAATAGCTGCATCTACATTTCGATCAAAGCCAGTCCGCAAGGCCGTTCCGAAAAATAAATTGTACACGGAAGAACCATAAGGAACGCGGTAATCAATTATTCCTTTCCCCAACCATTCGGAAGCAGAGGTATGAAAATTAGCTGTTACGGAGGGAGTAAATTGAAGCCGTTTGCTCAATTGCATTTTTAAACCCAAATCCAGCGTTTGCCTCCAAGGCAAATTACTTCCGCTGTCGGTAAATGATTCCGCTGGAAAAATAACATGTGATAAAGCAACTCCTAGGAAGGGTCTAATTTTCCCTTCGCCTAAACGCTCGTAATAGAAACCCACATTTACATCGGGATATAAAACCGCCCCCTTATCTGTCGTCTCCGATAAAGGCAAGCTCGCATCAAAGGCACCTGTTCCCCAGTTAAATTGCTCCGGAAAAGAGAGCGCATCTCTTTTCAAGAACTTGTAGGTGATCCCTACTTGCAAACCAGCGACTAATAAATTTTTGTTGAAACGAAAATCTTTGCTACCCGACAAATTGAGCTTAGCAGTATTCAGTGGCTCTTGTCCCGAACGATCAAACATGAGAATAGCTCCCAAGCTCTTTTTCTTTCCATTTTTCCAATAGACTTTATCAGCTGCCAGTGCATTGGTAGAATAAGGAGAGGAAACGGAAGCCCATTGACTTCGGTAGATATTCATAAGTCTCAAATCTCCCTCAAACTGACCCGTCAAGGCAGGATTCAAACTCAAGGGAGAAGTATGCAGTTGGGAAAAATGGAGATCTTGCGCATTTAAGCCAGTTCCCAAAAGGAAACTGCTTAACAAGAAACTCATCCATAAGAACTGCTTCCATTTTTTAGGCGACATAAATAGAAATTAGTCTGAAATAGGGGGCTTTGCACGAAAAGCTCCTGTAATTTACAACAATTGCAATCAGTTTGCAGATATTTAGTAGACGTTTAAATGTTAATCTAAGATGCCTTTTATTTTTTTCTTTTCGAAAAAGAATCCATTATTTACGACATCTGATTCAAAATCACCGATAATAATCATTCAAATCTCCAAAAAAAATCAGTCCATCATCGCATTTCTGCGAATATGCTTCAAAATAATTCCGTTTACTTCAGAACCAGCCTCCTGCATCAACCAATGACCTACATTTAATTCTCGCAGTTCATAAGGTGCATCCATATAAGCGTCCGTAGCCTCCACACCTACTCTATCAACTGCAACATCCTCATTTCCCCAAATCAAAACAGTAGGAACCAAAATTTTATCTATCGGCATTTTTTCTGGGTGCTTCTTGAGCGCTTTGTAATTAGCCCGGTACCAATTCAAACTTGCACGCAGCATTCCTTCCTGCTTATATAAGTCCAAATAATGCTCCAACTGTCTATCATCGGAATGCATCCACATTTCTTCTCGCATCAGTTTAAAATTGCGACGTTTAAGCAAACGTTCCGAAATCTTCCACTGGAAATATTTCATGTACTTACTTTTCTTTGCCTGTCTTTTGTCATTTTTTATTGCTTCACCAAAAGCCTTGATATGAGGAACAGACATTGCTACCCATGACTGCACGCGATCTGGGTGCGCATGCGCTAAAGCCCATCCAACCGCTGAGCCCCAATCGTGACCTACCAAATGAAATTTATCGATGCCTTTCGCATCAGCAATATCTATCACATCTTGCACCAGCAACTCGATGCGATAAGCGTCTTTATCTTTCGGTCTTGCTTTAGGAGAATAACCGCGTTGATCGGGAGCCAAACAGTAATAACCTTTGGCTGCCATTACCTGCATACTTGACCGCCAAATATCGGAGCTCTCTGGAAATCCATGCAGGAAAATCACTGCCTCTCCTGTAGCATCCTGAACACCCATTTCAAGAGCTTGAAAAGTCATTGGTCCTACTGAGATTTCAATCGTTTCTTGAGACTGAACTTGGTTTGTATTAAAAAAGATGAGGAATAAAAAGAATAAAATAGAACGCATACTCAATGTTTTATCTGCTTTATCTGTTGAAAGTACAGATTTATATTGAGCTGCATCCATTTGACATGGGAATCTATTGTAAGCTGAGTCTACATTTAACCACCATATATCTGTTCATTTATAATAAACACCTTCTTTTCAAATAATCCAACAACAAAATTTGCTGTTGCGTTCGGTGCTCCATACAATCTTCTTCCACCAATTTCTCCAAATGGTCTTTCGCCTTAACAAAGGCCGCCTTTTTATTACTGCTTGAAGAATGACTAGATACGCTTTTGAACAACTTCAAGAAAATCTTTTCTACTCCGTACAATCTCCCTTTTGTTTTCAAAAAACGATGCAAGGAGCGCAATTTACTGGGCAACAACTGAATGGAACCTAATTCATAATGAATCATTACTTCTAACATCCGCAAATAAGCCTCCAAATCAATTCCACTGCGCACTCCCAAATTGTTCAACAATTCATTATTCATGCGTAATGCCCCCAGATAGTCACCGCTGTGGAAATACGCCAAAGGAATAGGCATGGCAATACTCACGTAATCCTGTAAATCACTCATCACCCCTCGTTCTGTCAATATTTCCTCAAATTGAACAGCCGCTTGATGCGCTTCTTGCCATTTCCTTGTAAATATGAAATACAGTAATTTCAGAGCAGGAATAGAGTCCTCTAAATATTTCTTCCCACCTGCTGAAACACCTTTCTCTGTCTGCAAATAAATGTCAATCTCCGCAAGTATTTCATGGAACAATTCTTCTTCTTCGGCCTGACTGACGATGATCGCATAGTTCGTCATAACTTCTACGAAGAGATTCATCGCCAGTGCCTTGTCTTCTTTTATTATTTGACGCTGCTTCTCCAAATAAATAATTGCTTGCTTAAATTGCCCAAGTGTAAAATGGCCAATCACCAAACCAGTAAAAGCAGCCATCTGCGTATTTTTTGAGATAAATGCCGCTGGCTCTTCTTTTTCTAAAAGATTTAGATACTCCTGAATTTTAGTGCGTAGTTCTTTATCTCGAAGATCTAAGCCAGTATTTGAAATATTGACTATCTGAGATCTCCATTTGTCCACCTTTCTTCTATATTCTAAAGATCTCACACTCTCCTTTTGATCTTCGTACAACTTTTGTTTGTCTTCCTCCTTTATCTTTTTAGACCAAGAGCCACGAATGGAAGTATCCTCCCAATCCAATATAATTGGCAAGAGGCGTTCATCCATATTCTTGTCCAATTCTTTTCGCGCACGCTTGAGAGTCGAATGCGCTTTACGAATAAGTCCATTGTCGAATAAGATCTCTACCTCTTCAATAAGACGCAGCACTTTATTACTGCTGTACTTATCTTTTCGAAATTGACGAAGCACATCCATGATGTGATTGTGCAAGTAATTTTGGGTGTAGCTTATGCGCGGAAAATAGCTCTGCTTTTCTAATCTTTTGTTCAAATCCTTCGCATCAAATTGATCCGATTTATTGAGGACTTCAAACAATTGCAGATAATGGGGTGCGCTTTCCTTTTGCATTTTTGATGCAAACAGCCTGAAGTAGCGCTTTTCATTCATAGTCATACTATGAACAAGCTTATGTAAATCTTTTAGAGAGTTCATAGCTTACAGCCAAGGGACTGTAGTGGAGGTCCTGTGGGCGAAATAATTATTTTTCGTTAGGTCGTATGGTTATTTAAATCTTTAGCAATTATTCATTTTCACAATTAACTTAAACATATATTTTGTCAATAATGCTTAAACAAGGTCAAAATCCAAAAATAAACTATTATTAAACGTCTCGCTTTCTTTCTCTTCTTAGAAAGAAAGCAGACAATGTTCCCTCTCAATTACAGCCAAAACCTAAGTTTTTGATGAATAAATAAGAAATAACACTATTAGAAAAAGGAATAAAACGCTATCCGTAAGCACTTTATTTTCACTAACTTGACCACAAATTTTGCTCAAATGAGGTTTTTCGTTTATGTGATTTTATTTTTTGCCCTATTAAATGGCATTAATGCTCAAAAGGGTCAACCAAATGACCCAATGCGGATGGCAGCAGACCCAGACTTGGCACCATTTTACCATGGCGTGGCTTCTGGTGATCCTACCAGCAGCTCTGTAATTTTATGGACACGCCTTAGTGATACTACGGGAACCGTAGATGTTCAGTGGAGAATAGCACTAGATACTGCATTTAATGACATTGTTAATAGTGGCACAACTTGGACGGGCTCTTCCAAAGACTTTACGGTAAAAGTGGATGTGGAAGATCTTGAACCCTATACATACTACTTCTACGATTTTGAAATAAACGGGAAGCATTCACTTACGGGTCGCACCAAAACAGCACCCGAAGGAGATAATGAGCATTTTCGCGCGGCTGTTGTTTCTTGCTCAAACTACGAAGCGGGCTACTTTCATGCTTATGATGCCATTGCTGAGCGCAACGACATTGACCTCGTTATTCATTTGGGAGACTATATTTACGAATACGGTGTCGGTGAGTTTCCACTTAGCATTAGCGGAATACGACTGCACGAACCCGAAAACGAAATCTTAAACCTACCAGATTACCGGATGCGGCATTCTCAATACAAGTTAGATCCTGACTTGAGGCGACTGCATCAACACTATCCGATGATAGCTGTTTGGGATGATCACGAAACCGCGAACAATGCTTGGAGAGATGGTGCAGAAAATCACGATGAAGGCGAAGGTTTGTGGGCTGACCGAAAGGAAGCAGGGACAAAAGCCTATCACGAGTGGATGCCGATAAGAAGCCCCGATGAAGAAAATCTATTTAAGATTTATCGTTCTTTCAGCTACGGCAAGCTGGTAGACATCTTCATGCTGGATACCCGTTTGTATGATCGAGACGAACAATCGCTCGCTGGCGCATCTGACACGAGCCGTACACTCTTGGGTCCAGAACAAATGGAGTGGCTAATCAATGGACTAAGTAGCTCAGAAGCCAGCTACAAAATTTTGGGCAATCAAGTAATGATGGCGCCGCTCTTGTTATTAGGTGGCCCACTCAACAATGATCAATGGGATGGTTACTCGCACGAACAATCAGTTTTAAGGGACTTTCTCGAAGCGCAAACAGACAATTTTGTGGTCATCACTGGAGACATTCACACCAGCTGGGCGAATGATATTCCAGGCAGCAACTACGAAGCAGAAAGCGGCGAAGGATCGGTAGCGGTAGAATATGTCGTAACCAGTGTTACCTCGCCGGGCTTGGACGACATTAATCTGAGCCCCAACTTCATCATGGGCATTTCGCCGCACACCAAATACGTGAACCTCGATCGCAGAGGCTTCGTAATTCTAGACATAAACGCCGATCGAGTTCAAGGCGATTGGTATTACGTTAGTGATATCGCGGAAGAAGAGTACGCTGCTAATTTTGCAACGGGCTGGTATTCTAATCATGGGGAAAACAAATTAAACAACTCTACGGGAGTTGCCACCCAAGCTTCCGAAGCGATGATTTATACTCGACCACCGCTGGCCCCTTTTGTACCAGAAGTCAGTTCCGGAATGGAAGCTCAAAATTTCGCGCTGCTGGGGCTATATCCCAACCCAGCTGCTCAAGAAGCTGGCTTCCAATTCTTTCTGCAAAACGCTAGTGCAGTCAGCATCGAATTACACGATTTAATAGGACGCTTAATTAAGGAAAAAAACCTCCAATCCCTCCCGGCTGGTCTTAATTATCAAGCAATGGATTTGCAAAATTTAACCCGCGGAAATTACCTGATCAGTATCACAATTGACGGCAAGAGGACTACACGTCAATTACAAATAAAATAACATTCAAGCATCTTCATGGGCTCCTGAAAAACAAGAGCGGATGCAGATTACGAATGATGATATCGATCGTCTTTATGAGGAACGAATAGATATCATCTAGTATCTAGTGTTAGCTCTAGGCATATCCTCCTCACTCCAAAACTAACTTATTGATAAGCAGTTTTTCAAGGAATTATTATAGCCAAATTTGATTATATTCAGTAAAAGTATTACTCTTGCACTAAGTTCATCCATCATTCGAAGGAAGGAAATCGAAAAACGCAAGCCAAGATGTTCTGCGTTTTTTGCATTTTAGACCATTTCATTAATCCTTCTTTTATACTTTTTTAAAATTTTGTTTCTTTTAGCATCCTTTCCTTTTAAGTAGTAAGCGGTCAATAAATAATAAGCTTGAACTTTTCTTAATGGTTCAAGTATAATTACATACATTTCCTCCACATCATAAATGTACGTCCTAATTCCTTCAGGTTCTTTTACAGAAAATGCTAAGACGTTATCAATTTTGGCTTGATTGAGGTGAAATCTTACCCAATGTAATCTTAGACTTCTATCGTTATCATATTCACGTTTTCGAGTTTTCCTATCGGTTATTGTTGTCGTTAAATGATTAAATAATCGTCCTATTGTATCTTCTCCATCTTTTGGCGTTGGGAAAATTTCTTTATGATTAAATGTGATTGGAACATTATCTATGAAGTCTCTTTTGAAGACTAATTTCAAGGAATCTTTCCTTTGATATGTGTTCATACCGCCAAAATCCAATAATGAATTGTAAGTTTTAATTAAGTTCAGTGGCATGTCTACTGGAGTTCAATAAAGAATAGATTCAATTTGTTTGAATAATTTGTTTTCAGGAGGTTTTCTCCACTATTTTGCTTGATTTTTTTAATGATTTGCATTTTTGCAATATTGGCTTTTTCTTCGTTATTATGGTAATATGAGATTGCACCCATAATAAAATCTGTCAATTGCAATATTAAACTTTCATGTGATTTAATATTCTGTACATTTCGAAAAACTCCATATTTAGTGTTTAGAATTTCTTTAAGTTTATTTACTTTATGAGCACTGAGAGTATCCTTTATATCTAAATATACATTGTAGCTATAGAGGCTATTTAGATTATGATTCAATAGTAAATAGTACATTTTATAGTAGAAATCATCATATGATTGACCAAATGCATCATTGTTTATTTTACATTTTTCTACACCTACCGTCCTAAACTTTAAATCTGTAGCAAAAAAATAGTCAACGAGTTCCATATAAAAATGATACTTAGACTTAGAAACACTTGTCCATTTTATCTCTGCATAAAAATTGTGCTTTTCTTTAAGCTTTTTAATGTTGTTCGTATGTAGTTTGATTTGGTTATAGGCAGAACTAATAGATCCAAGAAACATATAGGGTTTATGATCATTTTCTAAATGGCAACTCTCATCACAGTATATGTTAAATGTTTTACTCATTTATTTCTTTTAAAATATTAATGTAAGATAACCATTCTTTTCTCTTACCGATGGTTTTTCCAGAGTCTTAAATCTACTTACAGCTAACAAATCTATAAATTTGCATTAAAAGCTTTTCGGTACGCTCTCTTGAAAATTCTATAGCACTTACTTCCTTTCAAATTGTAGCTATCTCTTCCCATTTTGTAAGAGGAAACTGCAGGAGCTTTAGCATCCAATTTACCCAAGTTCGAGCCTATCAATTTCCAGAATTCCCGTCTTGCTTTGCGAGATTTTTTTTCACGTTTACGAATACGATCATCATCTGCTACAGCTCTCAGTAATTGTCTAAGCTCTTGATGTTTTCCACCATAATACAAATCCAATAAAATCGCAGTTCGCAAAGTCAAATTCGCCGTCGATCTTCCAAAGTCTAACCAACTAGCATGTTGAATTCCGAAACGTGCTTCAATATCCTGCGCATAAAAGAATCGAGTATTCGAAAGAAAATCTGACTTCAAAACATCAAGATCACTGGTCGCCCAAAAGGTTTTCGCTTTCTCATTTATTAAGTCCAGTTTTTCCAAATAAACAAACAAGTCATTCATGTCTCTAAGCAAGTCAATGGCGCTTCCGTAATCCAAATTACAGGCATTATCTTCTTCCTTTCTAGAACGATTTTTCAAATCCTGTAATAAGTCACGAGCACTTTCAAATGCTCGATGAGCAATAAGGTCCAAAGCTTGCTCCCTTTGCTTATCAATTTCAGATTGCTTTTCTCGGCACTTTCCATTTTGTAATAAATGACCCGCTGTTTCCAATTTTACACGCAGCTCTTCAACAGATTTCCATTCGAAACGTGCTGCAATTGCATTCATATTTTGCCATTCTTTTTCCGCTTTTCCCAAATCTCCTTGATTTACAAAAACCATCAAACTCGACAACATTCCCTCCAACTTGGGAGAAGCCGAAATCAAACTGGCATTGCGCAATTCATGGTATAAATCTGCTTCATTTCTGGGCTGATACTTTTCTAAAAGACGAATGGCTTTATTGTAATAAATAAAAGCGCCATCCGAATCAGCACGCGCTGCCTTTGCTTTTCCTAGCGATAGATTTGAATAAAACCAAGGGTTAAGCATTTCTTGCGCACAGTCTATTTCTTGATATTTATTACATATATCAGCAGCCTCTTCAAAATATTCGATCGCCTTTAGATAATTGCCCTGCTTATGTTCTCGCACAGCCGTTTCTTGGAAATAAAAATATTGAGCCTCTATATTTTTCCGCTCCAATGCTTTCAAACGATCATCGCACAATAAAACATCACTAAGACAAGCTTTGGTCAATTGCTCCATCACTGTTCGCGCTTGTAAAAAATCTCGATGATCATGCATTCTTTCTGCCTCCGACAAAATACGCTCATAGATACTTGATTGCAGATGATTCGCAGCACCCACACATGCAGTCAAAGCTGCATTTATTCCCCGCTCGTTCAAGACTACTTGCCAGTCTGCCAACTCCTCAGCAAGCGAAAAATGACCAGCCGTAGAAAACTGCTCTAGCCTCAATAGCGAATTATCAATGAATAAACAATAAATATTCGTCAAGGCTTCCCTCGCTCGATGACCCGAAAGCCATTCAGCATTACTGGCTTCAAAAACGGCTGCAGCGTCAATTTCATTTAGAGCTGCAGTAAAATTATTTTGCTGTGCAAAAGAAAAAGCTCGATCAATGTGTTGATTGAAAACAG
>CALFBW010000482.1 GCA_937951415.1 uncultured Chitinophagales bacterium
CCGAAAACCTCTGGTTCGAATTTCCTTATGAATTTACGTCAGCTCTTTCTTCAAAATGTTACGCAAACCAGCGACATGCCTCTTCTGCTCGAAATCGAACGAGCAGAAGGCGTTTACCTCATCGATATTCATGGCAAAAAATACCTAGATCTGATTTCGGGAATTAGCGTGAGCAATTTGGGCCATTGTCATCCGGCAGTAGTGAAAGCAGTGCAAGAACAGGCGGCGAAATTCATGCATTTGATGGTCTACGGAGAATTCGTTTATTCCCCTCAAGTAGAACTCTGTTCTTTGATCACCGAACAACTTCCAAAATCACTAAACAGCGTTTACTTGGTAAACAGTGGAACAGAAGCCACAGAAGGCGCAATGAAATTAGCAAAGCGTCTCACCCGTCGCACCGAAATTATTGGATTTTTAGATTCCTATCACGGAAGTTCGCAAGGAGCGCTTTCAATCATCGGTGATGAATATTGGAAAACGAACTATCGTCCCTTACTTCCAGATACCAGATCAATTCGCTACAACAATTTGGAAGACCTAGAGCTGATTACAGAAAGAACAGCAGCAGTTTTTACGGAAGTTGTACAAGCAGAATCAGGAATAAATCCAGGACAATCCGATTTTTTACATGCACTGAGAAAGCGATGTTCTGAAGTAGGAGCACTTTTGGTTTTTGATGAAATACAAACCGGTTTTGGTCGAACGGGAAGCCTCTTCGCTTTCCAACACGAAAACATAGTTCCCGACATTTTACTCATTGCTAAAGGAATGGGGGGAGGAATGCCCATCGGAGCCTTTGTTTCTTCGACAGAAAACATGTCGGTCTTTCAAGACAATCCTGTCTTAGGACACATTACCACTTTCGGTGGTCATCCTGTCACTTCAGCAGCAGCTTTGGCTAGCTTAAAAGTATTACTAGAAGAAGCACATATTTGTCGCGTTTGGGAAAAAGAAAAAATCTTCCGTGATCGACTAGTACATCCAAACATAAAGGCCTTGCGAAGCAAAGGATTGATGATGGCCATTGAATTCGAAGATTTCGACTTCACGCAAAAGGTAATTAAACAATGCATCGAAGGCGGATTGATTACCGACTGGTTTTTATTTGCCCCTAACTGTTTGCGCATTGCTCCTCCTCTAATCATTAACGAAGAGGAAATTCATTTTGCTTGTGACGTGATTCTTAAAGCCTTGGATTCGGTCTAATTATTGTCACTTTATTCTCATTATTTTCTTAATTCGGTAGAATTACTTAGAATAAGTGACTTTAGCCTGAAAATTTCTTCAAAATACTGCAACGATTTGCGCTCGCAAAACGTCTATTAGTATATAAGAAGGGAAAGTAAGAAACGATGAGAACCGCCGCACGAAAGAATCCAGAAATTGACAATTACCTACGAGAATTGGCGGGCAAGGTAGGCATTGCAGAAATGTTTGATCAGTTTCGAACACGTTACACCTATTCCGATGGTTTAAAAATTTCGATTGAGGTATTAAAATATGCACCAACTGCTCCCACCATCGTTTTAATTCCCGGAGCCGCTATGTATGCTTTATGCTATGCGGAATTAATGAAAGAGCTTTTCGAAAAAGGATACAATGTTGTTGGCTTTGATCCACGTGGACATGGAAAAAGTGCAGGCGAAAGGGGCGACTATACTTTCGATGAACTTATCCGAGATACACAAGCAGTAATTACATGGACGATCGACAATTTGAATGATCGTGTTTCTCTTTTGGGTTCTGACCAAGGAGCTGTCGTTGCATTGTATACCGCAGCTTCAGATGATCGAATAAAAAGCATTATTTGTAAAAACATCGCCGATCTCAATGATCGCGTTTTTAGAAAACTCGACGTCTTTCATTCGAAGCGACGATTATTGAAGCCTTTTGTGCTAGGATTAAGTGGCTTGTTCCCGAACATGAGTTTACCTATTCACTCTTATTTGAATTTCAAAAATGTAGAGTTGAGAAAATTAGGGCCCATAAAAGACTTCATGGAAAAAGATCCATTGGTCTTGAGAAGCCTAAAAGGGAAAGTGCTAAATTCTATTTTGCGTTACAAACCTAGTAGAGAACTCGAACAGTTAAGAACGCCGGTGTTTGTCATGCAAGCAGAAAAAGACAACATTTTTCCCCTAGAATACACGCAAAGCATTTACGATAAACTGCAGTGCAAAAAACGAATGGAAATCCTTCCGGGACTTTCTCACACAATGCTAACAGAGCAACCTGAAAAAGTAGCTCCAGTAATCGTTGAGTGGTTGCGTGAAATTCACGGTGATAACATCGATGTAAACTAGGGACTATTCAATTCCCTGTTTCACTTTTTAAGTATATACCGATCAGCGCACTCCTTGCCTATTTTATTCCTTTAGAGAACTTTCGAATCGACCGCCAGCTCTTCTAGCTATTGCAATTAGTTTGGTCTAGTAATAAATAAGTCTGAACAAACAAAATCAAGACATAGTCTACACAGCGTTCATTTGTCGGTTTTTTTCCAATAGATTTGCTAGGTGATAAAAAAGCATCACTGGTACCAATCTTTCTCAATCGCTTTCTTAGCAGCACTTTTGTTTTGCTGTGATTTATCAGCGCAAAACAAATTGCCGCAGGTTCAATTCGATCTCGGATTACTCCTAGGAGGAAGAGGTACGCTAAACAATGCGGTTTTCACACCTGGTTTGTGTGTTGATGCAAAAGCACATTGGATTATTACTAATAAAAAGGAGGACAATTCCCCCGCACTATTGGCTGGCCCTAGCATTGGTTTTTATCGCTATTCCAGTAACACTAGTTTTCCTCTTGGAATTTCTATTCAATCTCTGAATAAATCCAGTAAGCTGAGTACCGAGTTTCAAATCGCCTACGCTATTACACAAGATTCAAAATTCCGATTCGATCCGCAACTTCATAGTAAAAATGGATTCTTCCTCTCAGCAGGTCTATTCCCTTCTAGCATCCATAGAACATATTGGACTTGGAAAATAAACTTAGATCTTATTCGAACAGGTGTTCGCTACGAAGGCAGCTTACCCTCCGACAGTAATTCCACATTTGTTTTTATTCGACTCGGCTGTTTGTTTCATCCCAATGCAAAAAAAGCAGAGAGATGAAGCGAGTCATTTTACTAGGACAATGC
>CALFBW010000483.1 GCA_937951415.1 uncultured Chitinophagales bacterium
AAAATGGAAAAATCAAAACGACAGTTTTGTTGTAGAATTTGACATTGGAGGAACAGCTTTCCCTTTTAGCAAGGTAGAAAAATTTGTGGTCAATGGACCAGAGGACTCTTTCTCGTCCATGTTCAAAGTTCTAGAAAGCTACTTAAAATAGTACACACAAAAGTCTCTTTTATCAGGAAAAATACAACATAACTAAAGCGCATTTCCGATCCTATATTTTCTTATTGTCAGATTCCACAATTGTACATGAAGTTAATCTTTCGAAACACTCTTTTAATTGGCCTAATGTCCCTTTTTTGCTCTTGCGAAAGCAATTCATCGGCACTTACAACTGAGGAGGTATTGGAGATTGCTCAACCAATTTCAGCGAACTTAGCAAGAGACTTGGAAGTCTTTCGAATAGTTAAAGCAGATTGCTTCGGAACGCGTTGCAACCAATTTACAACTGAGTTTAATGCCTGTGGGTATATCAGTCTTTATGAAAATTCCCTCGGTTCAAGCAGAGGAGCTTATTGGTACAACAAAGATTGTCGCTTAGATTCATTTAAACAAGCTGGCTATATCACTCATGTAAAATATCTAAATCCCCAACTTATTGAAATAAGAAGCTTTGACGAAACCATACAATCTCGAAAATCTACAGACCTTATCTTCACGAAAAGATACTCGTGTATCGAATTTTCAGATAGTCTTTATCGGGAGAACGATAAGGCGAGAAACCTAAAAGAACTGCACTTTCCCTGCGAAGAATCCCATTATGGTTCTTTTGATAAACATTCCGAATACTTTTCTAATGGGCTACCGCAATCCAGCACTTTCAGCGATTCTACTGGCAATTCGTTTGTTCGATATGAATATCACTATTACGATAAGCAAGCAAGCCTACTAGACTTCGATAAAAAAGAAACTCCTCTTTAAGACAAACAATTGATCGTTTCAAACTTGCACTGTTCCTACTCTACCCTCGTTCCTTCTACATGTACAATATTCGTGTCCACCCCAAAAGGAATCTTCGACCGGCTTTTGCTGACGCTATTGACCTCAATGTGCTCAATATCTTCGAAAAAGTCACCATCAATTCCTCTATTTATTTCAAACTAATAAAAGACCCAACCACTTATACCGTTGATTACACTGCTGATGGTACATTTATTTTTCACCCATCAATATTGCAGAGCGAAAAGAACTAGGTTTTGAAACAGCTGTAAAGTATGGAGTTAATAAGTGGCTAAATCTCAGTGGCGAGTCTAATTTCTTTCACTTTCAGCAAAATGGAAATTAGCAAGAAGCATTTATTTCACAAACCGCTTCTTATTATGAATCTCAAATCGGATTAGAATGCAAGTTACCCAATGCTCTTTCCTTCTCATCAAACTTTAGCTATCGAGGAAAAGAGCAGTCTCCCACTTTCGACATCCTCCCCTCCTCCACGCTTTCTGTGGCCATACAAAAGAGCTTCCTAAATGACAAACTTTCCCTAGGAGTAAATGCCTTTAATATCCTAGATACACAGATTCAAAGAACAGTGGCAAAGAACGATGATTTTCGGTTCGAATACAGCTCAAGAAGGTACGGTCCGCGTTACCGTTTAACACTCGTTTACAAACTTAATCAAGCGAATAATGAAAGAATTCGAAGAGCCAATCGAGGCAATAGAAACTAGCTTCGAAAAGGTGGCATGCCTCCCGCAAGGCCCATAAAATTAAAGACTACCCCCTTGGAACCTAAGACCTCATTTTGCAAATACTATCACTGCAAGGCAACGCCGATTTAAAAATCTTCGTATTCCTTTCAAAGTAATAATATTTCTAACAAAAATCCGAAGCTCGTAAGAGCCCTTCACAATCTATTCATCATGAAAAGAACCCTACAAATTCGCCGTTTACAACTTCTTTTGCTCTTCCTTTTGATACCGCTGGTTCAAACCATAGGGCAAGAAGAATTCGAAACAGAATGCCCTTACTTTAATGTTGTCAGTAACGATTCCAGTGGAGTCGCCTTCGCGCTAATATCTACTGATGTGAATGCAACTATCAGTGGCGTGATTGCCAATGTAATCGTGGAACAAACCTACTTGAATGCTGGTGATTCTATAGTCGATGCCACCTATGTATTTCCTATGTCTAATAATGCTGCGGTATACGGAATGGAAATGATCATTGACGATCGAATAGTTGAAGCTGTTATTAAGCGAAAAGATGAAGCGCAAATGCTTTTCGAGCAAGCCGATTCTTCAGGCTTGACTGCAACGCTATTGGAGCAAGAAAGACCCAATGTTTTTCAAATGAGTTTGGCTAATATTAATCCCAGTGACACTCTAGTTGTAAGAATGTTTTATACGGAATTGCTGATCCCCACCAATGGCGAATATGAATGGGTCTTTCCCAATATTGTTGGTCCAAGATTTACAGCTGGTGGTGAACCTTGGGTGCAACAAGCCGCAGATCAAAGCATTCCATTAGAAGAAACTGCATTGAATATTAATTTGAAAATAAATGCAGGAATGCCGGTACAAGCCTATTGCGATTCTCACAATCTAGACTTCGTAGAATCCGAAAACGCCACAGAGGCAAACATAAGCACTTTTCCTGGAGCTGATTTTATCGCAAATTACTCTCTAAATAGAGATCAAATCCAAACCGGTCTGCTATTGTATGAAGGGGAAGAAGAAAATTTCTTTTTATCAATTATCCAACCTGCGAAACCTGAGGTGCAGTTTGACAGCCCCCCGCGTGAGTATGTTTTTATTATGGACATTTCCGGTTCCATGAGTGGCTTTCCCTTAACGATTTCGAAAGAGCTCATGCTTAATTTATTAAATGACATTGACCCTTCTGACAAATTTAATATCATGGTTTTTGCGGGAGGAAATTCAACACTCGCTCCGAATTCTATTGAGGCTACTCCAGCCAATATTCAATTAGCCTCTAATTTTGTGGATAATCTAAACTCAGGGGGAAGCACCCAATTATTACCTGCCATGCAAAATGCTTTGAATATGGAAATCAGCGATGACTTTTCACGAACCTTTGTTATCCTTACCGATGGATATGTTACTGTCGAAAAGGAAGCCTACGATCTCATCAGAGAAAACCTCGGAGAGGCAAATTTCTTTTCCTTCGGAATCGGCACTTCTGTGAATAGATATATTATTGATGGAATTGCTTATGTAGGCGAAGGAGAACCTTTTGTTGTGACTTCGTCGGCCGATGCTGATGAAATGGCTGCAACCTTTAAATCATTTTTGGAAAAACCTGTACTGACAAATATTGAAGCCACCTTTGATAATATCGAGGCTTACGACATCGAGCCCTTAAGTATTCCCGATGTTTTTGCGGAGCGTCCGATCATCATTTACGGTAAATACAATTTACCAGCTGAGGGAAGTATTTCCATTAGTGGTGATTTCGCCAATGGAACAGTAGCAGAAACTTTTGACTTTTCGGATTACGAAGCAAATGCTGATCAAAATATTGCACTCAAATATTTGTGGGCGCGTAAGCGCATAAAATTGATGGCAGATTATGGAATTGCCAGCAATGAAAATGACACGATTAGTATTGAAGAGGAAATCACACAGCTAGGATTAAAATACAGTCTAATTACAGATTACACATCTTTCGTTGCTATCGACAGTGGTTCCGCTAGTATGTCTGGACCTACCGAAGTGGACCCAGAAGGAGGAGGAGATACTTTCGATGGAATTGAGCTCGTTGGTTTACCTTTCAATCAAGTGGAAGAGGATTTGATGAAAATCTTAGGAAATGTCGTAGATACTAAATTGAAAGTCGAACTAACAAATCTCCCAGTTACTAATGATGGAGCATTATCGCTTCAAATTAAAGATTTGTCCGGTAACATGATTTTATCCGTTGAGATCAATTCCGATAATTACAAAGAGATCAAGACAATTATGCTCGATCATTTACCGCAAGGCCTCTATATTTTATCACTTTTCCAAGATGCGACCCTCTTAGATTTTGACAAGTTCATAATCCAGCATTAAAATGATGCTTAGAACTTCCAGCAATAGTTTTTAGACTGGAAGTTTAGTCAAATAATAGCCAAAAGTCGACCTCTCTAGTAGCTACTGGAGAGGTCGCTTTGTTTAAATAAACTATCTTGTAATAAAAAAGAACCTGTGAACTTTGATCTCTACAAATCAATCGAGTTACTGCGAAGAAGTCCTATCGCTTATAAAGCATTGTTCTATCAATTAGATACTGACTACGGCAATGTCAACGAAGGAGAAAACACTTGGAGCGCCTTCGATATCATTGGGCATTTGATTCATGGAGAAAAGACCGATTGGATTCCGAGAGCCCGAATAATTCTTGATAATAGCATAGACGATAAGGTATTCGAGCCCTATGATCGATTCGCACAAGAAATATTATCAAAAGGTAAAAGCTTGGATGAACTGCTGTTAGAATTTGAGCAATTGCGAAAAGACAATATTGATTTACTCAAATCTTGGAATCTAGATGAAAGTCAGCTAAATAAAACAGGCATACATCCAGAACTAGGAGAAGTTACGCTGAAGCAATTGATTGCCACTTGGGCGATTCATGACATGTCACATCTTCATCAAGTATCAAGAGTAATCGTAAAGCATTACCACAATGATGTGGGACCTTGGGCAGCATATTCCAGTATATTGAAAAAGGCAAGCAAAAAATAAAAGCGGAACTTGCGTATTCTGCCAAGAATTTTCTCAAAAAATAAAAACAAATACTCAAAAACGAAG
Organism: uncultured Chitinophagales bacterium; assembly: GCA_937951415.1. Lineage (GTDB taxonomy): Bacteria > Bacteroidota > Bacteroidia > Chitinophagales > UBA2359 > CALFBW01. Next base: position 4,748 of record CALFBW010000483.1, read on the forward strand.
TGATTGTCTATAATCGAAGAATATGCAAGGAATTGGAAATACTCCATTGGTCAAGATCAGAAAATTATGCGGAGAAAACGAGGCAGACATCTATGTAAAGTTGGAAAGTGCCAATCCAACGGGGAGCATGAAAGATCGAATGGCATTAGCCATGATTGAAGGAGCTGAAAAGAGAGGCGAGCTGAAAGCTGGAGGAACTGTAGTAGATTATACGGGTGGAAGTACAGGCAGCTCCCTTTCCATGATCTGCTCGGCGAAAGGCTATCAAGCACATTTCGTTTCATCGGATGCATTTGCGGAAGAAAAACTAAATACCATGCGTGCTTTCGGCGCAAAACTTGAATTAATTCCTAGCAATAAGGGAAAAATTACCGCAGAAGTTATTGATCTAGCTCTTCAACGCGTTTACGAGATTGCGAAAAGTCCCAATACCTTTTACACCAATCAATTCAACAATCCAGATAACAAAAACGCTTACCATAAAATGGCAGAGGAAATATTGCAGGAACTGGGAACTTCCATCGACCTTTTTATTGCAGGCGTAGGAACTGGTGGTTGTTTTTCAGGAAATGCGGAGAAACTGAAAGAACGGATTCCAAGCATTAAATGCATGCCCGTAGAACCTTTTTATTTACCCGCTCTCTCGGGCGGTGATTTATCAGGAACGCATCGCTTAGAAGGAATGGGTGCAGGATTTATTCCTGGAATTTGTCGCTTAGATTTAGCCGATAAAATAATTGGGGTAAAAGACGAGGATGCCTACCGCACGGCTCGTCAACTCGCTCGACAAGAAGGCATCTTCGGAGGCATCAGTTCAGGTGCCAATGTTTGGGCAGCCTTGCAAGAAGCGAAAGTTCTAGGAAAAGGAAAAACCATTGTCACGGTCATTTGCGATTCTGGCTTAAAGTATTTAAAAGGAGATTTGTATCAATAATTTGCTATCCACAATAAATAAATAGATGACTAAATACCTACTTCTCCTTCGAGGAATAAATGTTGGAGGACATCACAAAGTTCCGATGGCAGATCTTCGAAAACTATTGCAAGAGCTAGGATTTTCGAAAGTTCAAACCATCTTAAATTCTGGTAATGCCTTATTCGAGTCGAGTGAAGGTAAAGTAAATCCTTTGGAGAAATCCATCGCCAAGGAATTAGCAAAGCAATTTGACTTCCCCATTCCTTCTATACTTGTAAAAGCAAATGACATTGTTGACTTGGTAAATCATAATCCGTTTAGCCAAGAGCAGTTGGATAAGGACATCCGAT
>CALFBW010000484.1 GCA_937951415.1 uncultured Chitinophagales bacterium
GGAAGTGGTTCAGAAGACGGTACTATTGAAATTACTGCCAGCAATGGTCAGCAGCCATATACCTATAGTATTAATGGTGGAACAACATTTGTGACGAACAATGAATTTGACGATTTAACTCCTGGAGAATACACTGTTTTAGTAAATGATGCGCTGGGATGCGAAGTAGAGGAAACCATTACGGTGGATGAGTACGGTACTGGTATTGAATCTCAAACTTCGGGTTTCAACATTAAGGTATTCCCGAATCCTACCGATGGTGTATTTAGAATGAATGTTGAAGGTGTTAAAACTGATGGACCATTCTTATTCTTTGAGTTGTACAATGTTGAAGGAAAAAGAGTACAGCAGTCAAACTTAGTAGTCTATGACAATGTGTATACAGGTCAAGTTTCCTTATTACACTACCCAGAAGGGATTTATTATGTGAAGTTCCAACATGCCGAGATTGATCGCATGATCAGAATCGTCCACGCGAAATAAGTAGTAGATCTTTAACATGCTAAAAGTGAAAGCCTTCCCTCGTTTGGGAAGGCTTTTTTACTTATAAAAACCTCCCAAACTTAACTTTAGATTAAATGCATCTTTCAGAAGTCGGAATGTTAGGTAAGATGAAAATTGAGGGGTATTTTTGCGTTCCTCTTAATTACAAGTGAGAAGGAGGAAGAAAGCCGGTCAATCATCGATAACGATGAAAGGCCAACATAAGGAATAGCATAGAAAACAGACGAATGGGATTTGGCATTGCAGACTTATTACAGATTTTAGGAGCACTAGCTTTCTTTATCTATGGAATGAAGATGATGAGCGATGGAATCCAACGTGCGGCGGGTTCACAATTGCGAAATATCTTAAGAAACATGACCAAGAATCGCTTCTTGGGTGTTTTCACCGGATTTTTAACTACTGCATTGGTGCAGTCTTCATCTGCCACCACAGTAATGACGGTCTCATTTGTAAATGCAGGCTTGCTGACGCTGGTTGAATCTGCAGGGATTATGATGGGAGCCAATATTGGAACTACTATTACGGGGTGGATTGTCTCCATTTTAGGATTCAAAATCAAACTCAGCACTTACTCTATTCCCTTGTTTGCTATTGGTGTTCCAATGTTATTCTCCAAAAAAGGAAAACTGAAGTACTGGGGAGAATTTATTGTAGGATTTGCGATCTTATTCTTGGGCTTAAGCTATCTAAAAAGCGCAGTTCCTGACTTAAAGGGCAGCCCGGAGATACTAGACTGGTTAAAGAACTTCACAGAATGGGGATTGTTATCACGCTTGTTTTTTGTTGGTGTAGGTACACTCGTTACAATAATAGTTCAAAGTTCCAGTGCAGCCATGGCAATCACCTTAACGATGTGTTCTCAAGGATGGCTTCCGTTCGAAGTTGCTGCAGCAATGATTTTAGGAGAAAATATTGGAACCACAATCACGGCTGAATTGGCATCAGTGGTAGGGAATGTGCATGCAAAACGGTCTGCACGTATTCACTCCATGTTTAATGTTATTGGTGTGGTCTGGATGGTTCTTTTATTGCCTTACATTCTGCCTTTCTTGAGTAGTGTCCTAGTGGGAAGATGGGGAATTGCTGATCCGTATTTGCAGGCAGAAGACATGCCTATTGCCCTTTCCGCCTTTCACACCTTCTTTAATCTCACCAACGTAGTATTGCTTATCGGATTTGTACCTTGGCTCGTGAAAGGGGCTATTGCTTCGGTAAAGTCGAAAGGAGAAGATGATGAATCGATACGCATAAAGTTCATCGGAAATTCAGCTTTGACCCCTGAGCTAGCTACAGTAGAGCTACAAAAAGAAACCGCACATTATGGTGAGGTAACTAGTCGAATGTCTGGTTTCGCTAGGGAATTGATTGGAGAAAGAAAGCTCAAAAGTCAGGAAGAGCTGTATAAAAAACTGAAGAAGTACGAAGAGATAACCGATCGTATGGAACAGGAAATCACCGAGTACATCACAAACTTGTCTAACAGCGAGATTACTCCGAAAACCAGTTTGAGGTTGAGAAGTATTCTTAATATTTGCAACGACCTTGAACGGATTGGCGACATTTATTTCCAACTTTCCAAAACCGTAGAGCGCAAGAACGAGGAAGAGATTGAGTTCAGCAAAATGCAAGAAAAGAACATTGGTGAAATGATGGATCTTATCGATCAGGCCTTCGCAATTATGCTTAAAAACCTTTCCGAGCCTAGTTATGATGATGTACGTTTGGATGCTGCTAATGACAAGGAAGAAGACATTAACCGCCTTCGCGATCGTTTACGCAAAGGAAATTTGACCGATTTGAGCTCGCCTAATTACGATGTCAAAGCAGCAATGGTTTACAATAACATTTATTCTTCTTTGGAAAAAGTGGGAGATCACATTATAAATGTTTCAGAGGCAATTGTGGGAGAAATTTAGCAGTAGGTAATTCCTATTGTTATTGGGAAGTTCCGTAATTTTCTTCAATGAAAATAATCATCATTGGAGGTACTGGAACCATTGGTAAAAAAGTCAGCGCCTTTTTCTTAGAGAAGCATGAGGTGCTAATTGCTGGAAGATCTTCCGCAGATTACAAAGTCGATATTACTGACCAGGAATCCATTCTTTCGCTATTTGAAAAAACAGGCAAAGTAGACGCCATCGTTTGTGTGGCAGGAGAAGCTAGGTGGGCATCGTTTGAATCACTTAGCGAAGAAGATTACTACATAGGCATACGAAGTAAAATGATGGGACAGATCAACCTTGTTCGTATCGGAAGCAAATACCTAAACGAAGGCGGTTCCATCACTTTATCTACTGGAATCCTGGCAGATGATCCCGTAGTAATGACAGCAAGTGCCGCCATGGTTAATGGTGCTATACACAGTTTTGTGCCAGCTGCTCAACTAGAATTGCCTGCAGGCCAACGCTTGAATGCAGTCTCACTCGGCTTGGTGGAGGATGCTTATGAAAAGTACAAAGACTATTTTCCTGGCCACACTCCTGTTTCAATGGAGAAATCTGTCAATGCCTACGCGAAAAGTGTCTTAGGAAAAGGAGCAGGAAAAATCATTCGCATTTATTCCTAGGGCCTTATTTATTACTTGAATGCAGGTAATAAATGAATCCCGTACAAACGGCAATAAGTTATACTTTAAAATTTGTCTTGCTAAGCAGAAAACTCACTATAAGATAAAATGGAAAGCAGCAAAATCTGAAAGAGCAAACCTTAAGAATTCGAGTTATCTGGTAAGACCTCTTCTTGATGATAATGCATAGGTGGACGATACTTTTTGAAAGGCACTTTTAAAAGTTCTATCACATTATCCGCTTCCTGCGGATCCATATGAGTATCAAGACCATAAACAAGCTTGCTGTTGTCTGCTACGATGAAGGTTCCAAATATTCTATCCCAAAAGGAAAAAATATTGCCGTAATTCGAATCTGAATATGGTTGGCGATAATGATGATGCACTCGATGCATATTGGGTGTACAGAATACCCACACGATGATGTCATCCAACCATAAGGGAATTTTTAGATTGGAGTGGCTGAATTGGGATAAAACGACAGACATTGATTGGTATAAAAAGATAAGCCAAATCGGAGCTCCAGCAATGAGAACGGCCACACAAGTAAATAGAAATCGAATGACACTTTCCCCTGGATGATGTCGGTTTGCGGTCGTTGTATCGACATACTGGTCCGTATGGTGAACAATGTGGAATTGCCACATCCAAGTGATTTTGTGTTGTGTAAAATGTGCTAGCCATGCACTGAAGAAATCAAGGAAAAGTAGGCCCACCATTAAGGTCCCCCATGCTGGCATATCTAACCAATTGAGAATTCCGAACCCTGAGCTGGTCACCCAATCACTGGTACTTATCAGGATGAATGCCATGGCAAAATTGACCAAGACAGTCGTGAATGTGAAGAACACATTCATCGTTGTGTGCTTTAGTTTGTTTCCATCGAACCGAAAAAGCGGTGCTGCATTTTCGATGAGAAAGAAAATCGTCAGTCCGCCAATAAGCACTGCCGACCGGTGGGCGGTTGGCATGGCCGAGAAATATTCAATAATACTGTCCATCCGTTTGAATTTCTGATCTAAAATAACAAA
>CALFBW010000485.1 GCA_937951415.1 uncultured Chitinophagales bacterium
CTCCAGCATCAACTATAGTCCCTTCTGCAGGTAAAAGAGACACAAAATGGAAGAAATCGTTCTCTTTATCGTCCCACCGAAGACTGTGAATCTTAAATCTCGAAAAAAGAAACAAATAGTTTTCAAAGCCAAAAAGGCGCTGCAGAATGTATTTAATGGAATTCTTCAAGGACAAAAGGCAATTTGTTCTCGAATTTAGCGGTAATAAAATTAGCTTCGAGTCAAAATCGTAAAGAGGTCGCAAAGACCAAGAATTGAAAGAATAAATTGATGCAGAAAGAAAGACAATGCATAGCCGTTAACACTAGGTTGCTTTTGAAGGGAGCCCTCGATGGCATTGCTTGGTTTTCTTTGGAAACCCTGTCCAGAATTACCAAGAATCATCCCGAGCATGATTTTCACTTCTTTTTTGATCGTTCCTATGATGAAGACTTTGTCTTTGCCAACAATGTAACGGCACACGTTTTACAGCCACCAGCGAGACATCCATTCCTATTCTACATTTGGTTCGAATGGGCCGTGACGCGAAAACTGCAAACCATCAAGGCAGACTTCTTCCTTTCTCCCGATGGTTACTTGTCCTTGAGGACTGATGTGCCTTCATTGGCAGTCATTCATGATATTAATTTTCATCATTACCCGAAAGATTTTCCCCAATTGGTGGAACGCTATTACAATTACTTTTTTCCTCGTTTTGCAAAAAAGGCAAAGCGAATAGCCACAGTCTCCCAATTTTCTAAACAAGACATTGTTGACAGTTATGGTGTTTCGGCAGACAAGATAGATGTAGTATACAATGGTATCAATGCTCATTATAAGGTAATAAATGCGTCGGAACAGTTGGAGATAAGAAAACGGTATTCGGCAGGTGAGAAGTTCTTCATTTTTGTGGGAACCCTTATCCCGCGGAAAAACATATCGAGATTATTATCAGCTTATGGCTTGTTTCAAGAAAGGGGAGGAGAGGAAAGTTTAGTAGTAGTAGGTAATAAAAAATGGTGGACAAGTGAAATGGAAGCAGCGCTGAAAACGGTTCCAGATCAGAACAAAGTGATATTTACCGGATACGTTGATCAAGCAGACCTTTATTCGCTAGTTGGATCAGCAACAGCAATGACTTTCATTCCATATTTCGAAGGTTTTGGAATTCCCATTATTGAAGCCATGCAAGCGGGAACTCCTGTAATTACGGCTAATGCTAGCTCGACTGCCGAAGTGGCTGCCGATGCAGCTTTGCTTGTCGACCCATACAATGTGGAAGAAATTGCAAAGGCAATGTCTACGATTTCGCAGAACAATCAGATTCAAAGGGACCTTCGAGAAAAAGGGTTTCTACGCGCTGGGCAATTTAGCTGGGATCGTACTGCAGAGCTCTTATGGAAGTCGATAGAAAAAGCCTTGTTTGGATAAGTCGTCAGCAGTTTGATTGTTCTTCAGCAGTATTTATTCCTGTAAAAGAAGAAAGATAAAAGCGACATCTTTGTAGTTGATCTATTTTGCTTCGACGAATGAAAATTCTTGCTCTTACAAACCGTGTTCCATGGCCCTTAAATGATGGAGGGAATCTGGCGAGTTTCCACTTGTTACGAGGACTAGATGAAAAAGGAGAGCAGATTCATTTACTTTCCCTGAATACCGCAAAGCACTTTGTAAGTCAAAGTAATCAATTTTTTAAGCACCCAATTTCTACCGTCGACCTCGATACGAGTCTGTCCATAATCCCTGCCCTAAAAGCGCTCCTTCGTGGCAAAGCCTACAATATTGAACGCTTTCGATCCGAGAAGTTTGAAGAGGAACTGGAAAGGCAATTGAGAAAGGAGAAGTATGATATCGTGCAATTGGAGGGAAGTTACATGGGACTCTATATCGACAAAATCCGTTCTTTTTCAAAGGCCAAAATTGTTTTAAGATCTCATAATATTGAACATCGAATTTGGCAACGCTTAGCAGCGAATGAATCGAATGTGCTAAAGAGTTGGTACTTAAACGACCTTTCGCAGAAGATTGAGAAATTCGAGCGCCATCAATTGACCCAACTCGATGCAGTAGTGGCGATTTCGGAAACGGATCTTGAGTTCTACAAGGCCGTTCGCCCTAATTTGGAAAGCACATTTGTTCCCGCTGGAATGGACTTGCAGAAAATGACGAAGCAAAAGGATTATGAAACAACGGCTAAGAAATGGTGTTTTCTAGGAAGCCTAGAATGGGAACCTAATGTGGAAGGACTTAAGTGGTTTTTGAAGGAGATTTGGCCGTCCTTACATCAACAAGACAATGAATTGGAGTTTCACATTGCGGGGAAGAACCCTCCTGAAGAGCTTTTTAATTGGCAAGGGAATGGGGTAGTGTTTCATGGAATGGTACCAAATGCTGCTCAGTTTTTATTGCTGCACGGACCGCTCGTCGTACCTTTGCTTGCAGGTTCAGGTATGCGCTTAAAAATAGTCGAGGCAATGTCATTGGGAAAACCCATTATATCTACTTCCATCGGAGTAGAAGGAATTCCGTTAAAGCACAAAGAAAGTTTCTTTCTGGCGAATAAAGAGGAAGATTTTTTAAACGCTTTACATTGGTTCGAAGAAAACAAAAAACATAAGGAGCAGCTGGGTAATGCTGCTCGTAAATTGGCGGAAGAGCAATTCGACTGGGCTAATCTTGTAGAGATTTATAGGACTTTTTATCGATCACTTTTATGAGAATATTGGTCCTACTTTCCCGTTTTCCTTATCCTTTGGAAAAAGGGGATAAGCTGCGCGCTTTTCATCAATTGAAGGACTTGGGCGAGAAGCACCTAATCACACTCCTTTGTAACGCAGAGCAAAAACCTAGTCAGGACGACTTAGCGATCGTGAAAAAGTTCTGCCACAGACTGGAAGTTTTCAATTTGAATAAGACCCAGATTTATCAGAACCTTCTGAAAAACGCTTTTACTGGTTTGCCATTTCAAGTGGCTTATTTTATTCATCCAAAACTGAAAGCGAGAGTAACTGAAATTGTAAAAGGCGGAGAAGTCGATTTAATTTATTGCCAACTAATTCGAATGGCTGCATGCATTCCTGAGGACAGAGAAACTCCTGTGTATTTAGATTATATGGATGCATTCTCCCTTAATATGGACCGTAGGGCACAACTATCCTCGAAACTGCAAGAGTGGTTCTTCAGGCGAGAAGCTAAGCTGGTTAGACAATACGAATTGGCTTCTATGGATAGGTTTCAAGCTTTCTCCGTAATATCGAAAGCGGATCAAGCGCAGTTGGCTGGTAAAAAGTCAATTAAACTCATTCCGAATGGAATTGACCCATCCTTTCTGAATTATCAAAGCAAGGAACTGCCCAAGAAATACGACCTTATTTTTACGGGAAATATGGGATACTATCCCAATGTCCAAGCAGCCTTATTCTTGGTCAATTCAATCTTGCCGCTTTTGCCACGCGAATTGAAAGTGTGTATTGCAGGAATTGACCCCAGTTCAGAAGTAAGAGCGCTGGCAAACGATCGAGTAGTGGTTACAGGCTTCGTAGAAGACCTGAAAATCTATCTGAAGCAAGCAAGACTATTCGTAGCTCCACTTTTCGCTGGAGCGGGATTGCAAAATAAATTACTGGAAGCTATGGCATTAGGTGTTCCTTGCTTAAGCACTACTTTAGCCAATGATGCCCTAGAAGCTCCGACTTCGGCAATGATTATTGCTGATGATGCTACAGTATTTGCTGACCACATTAAGCGGTTGTTGTCGAATAAAAGTGAACGGAAAACATTAGGAGAGGCAGGCCGTAAATATGTTATTGATACCTTTAGTTGGGAAAAGTCCAATCAGCTGCTAGAACAAGATATGTTAAAGCTGATCCTTTAGAAACATTACTCATTTTTGAATTGTTAAGGTGCTATGAGAAAGTTAGACAGTATTGAAGATGCAATAAAAGATATTGCAGATGGAAAACTAGTAATCGTGGTCGATGATGAGGATCGTGAAAACGAAGGAGACTTTATCACCGCTGCCGAAAATGTTACGCCAGAGATTATCAATTTTATGGCAACGCATGGAAGAGGCTTGATTTGCGCACCCCTCTTGGAAGAGCGTTGCGACGAATTGAAACTGCCTTTGATGGTTACCGATAATACAGCTTTGCATGCTACTCCATTTACCGTGTCTGTTGATCTCATAGGTCAAGGCTGTACCACGGGTATTTCTGCTTCAGATCGGTCAAAAACCATGCAAGCACTGGTTAATAAAAATACCAAACCTGAGGATTTTGGGAAGCCAGGGCATATCTTCCCCCTTCGCGCAAAACCAGAAGGAGTACTTCGTAGGACAGGTCATACAGAGGCTGCGATTGATCTCGCGAGATTAGCAGGCAAGGAACCAGCTGGCATCTTGGTTGAGATATTGAACGAGGACGGCACCATGGCTAGACTACCACAGCTTTTTGAAATCGCTGATCGCTTCGGAATGAAAGTGATCTCTATCGCCGATTTGGTGGAGTATCGCTTAGCAACTGAGAAGCAGATAAGAAGGGAGGTTAAGGTGAAAATGCCCACACAATTTGGAGATTTTGACCTTATCGCATTCACTCAGTTAAGCTCGGGTGAATTGCATCTAGCTTTAGTGAAAGGAAGCTGGCAAAGTAATGAGCCGGTCTTAGTGCGCGTGCACTCTTCATGCGTCACAGGAGATATCTTAGGCTCTATGCGCTGCGATTGTGGAGATCAACTGCAAATGGCAATGCGCCAGGTAGAGGAAGAAGGTAAAGGTGTGATTCTCTACATGAACCAAGAGGGCCGAGGAATAGGCTTGTTGAATAAACTTAAAGCCTATAAACTTCAAGAAGAAGGCAGAGATACAGTGGAAGC
>CALFBW010000486.1 GCA_937951415.1 uncultured Chitinophagales bacterium
TCGCATAGATCTCTACGATCTGATTGATCAACTCCATTCCATCCCAACCGGTATCATCCAATCTACCGATGAAAGGCGAAACATAAGTTGCTCCTGCCTTTGCTGCTAAGATGGCTTGTCCAGCAGAAAAGATCAAAGTACAGTTGGTTCGAATTCCCATCTGGGTAAAGCGATTAATGGCTTTTACGCCATCTCGAATCATGGGAACTTTCACTACGATATTATCGGCCAATTTTGCGAGTTTCTCTCCTTCTGCGACAATGTCTTCAAACTTGGTAGAAAACACTTCTGCACTTACATCGCCATCCGTTAAAGCGGCAATATCTCGGTAACGCTGAAGAACTTCCGCTTCTCCTTTTATTCCCTCTTTCGCCATCAATGATGGATTGGTGGTTACACCGTCGAGGATTCCCAAATCAAGTCCGTCCTTGATTTGTTCAATGTTTGCTGTATCAATAAAAAATTTCATAGCTGAAAATGTGCTTAATTAAAAGTTGTGCTGTTTAATAAAAGTCTTAGCGCAGATAATGAAAGTCGTGATCGGCTTCGATGTTTTTCAAAGTTTCGAACATTAACTCAGTCGTGTGACAAACGTCATCTAAGTGAACCATTTCAGAAGGAGTGTGCATGTAGCGCTCTGGAATTGAAATGAGCGCGCTCACCACACCGCCATTGGCGAAGGCAAAAGCATCGGTATCTGTACCCGTCCTTCTCGAGTTGGCTTCTCTTTGGAAAGGAATTTTTTTCTTTTCCGCTGTGTCGATGATTAGCTCCAAAAATTTGTTGTGCACCGACGGACCATAAGCCACCATTGGACCCGAGCCACATTTATGTTCTCCGTGCTTTGCGGTATCAATCAATGGCGTAGTAGTATCGTGTGCAACATCAGTAATAATGGCGACGTTTGGCTTAATCGTATTTACAATCATCTCCGCACCGCGCAAACCCACTTCTTCCATTACCGCATTAACCACATACAAGCTATATGGGAGTTTCACTTTTTTCTCCTTAATCAAACGAGCCACTTGAGCGATCATAAAACCGCCAATTCTGTTGTCGAGGGCACGACCACAAATGAATCGATCGTTCAAAATTTCCATTTCATCTCGGTAGGTAAGCACCGTTCCCACATTTATTCCTAATGCTAAGACTTCTTCTTTGTTCTTACAACCCACGTCAACGAATAGCGTATGCACTTGCGGTTTCGGTCCTTCTGCTCCACCTCTTAAGTGTATCGCTGGCCATCCAAAAACCCCAGTGACAGGTCCATTCTTTCCATGGATCGTCACGCGCTTTGCTGGTGCAACTGTTTGATCCATTCCTCCATTACGCAAAACCGACAACATGCCTTCATCGGTAATTCTGCTCACCATCCAAGAAATTTCATCTGCGTGTGCTTCAATTACCACTTTATATGGCTGCCCTGGATTTATAACACCGTAGGCTGTTCCATAAACATCTACATGCATTTCATCTACAAAAGGCTTGATGTAATCCATCCACTTCTTTTGACCTTTCGCTTCATGGCTGGTAGGTGCTGCTGTATTCAAATAATCTTTCAAAAAGTCGAGCGACTTCTTATCTACTATCTTCTTGATCATGTTGCTTAATTTCGATCGCAATTCCTCTACAGAAGTCTCCCTTGCCTGTGGTTTTCCTTGCTAAACGCCACAAAGGTACACTAAGCCTCTTAGACTCACCTAAAAACTCATTATTCTAAGGCAAGGATAGGCATCCAGTTAGGCGACAACAGTTGTAGGATGCGCTTATATTCGTATTATGGAAATGGAAGAACAACACCTAAAAGTATCGAGAACGGCCCGCTATTTTACGTATGGAAATGCTGGACCTGGGATACTTCGCGTATGGTTTGTTTTACACGGTTATGGTCAACTGGCGTCCAGTGTTTTAAAACGTTTCTCTTCCTTCAATCCCGAAACCGATTTTGTGGTAGCGCCTGAAGGTCTAAGCAGGTTTTACTGGGAAGGCTTTGGTGGTAAACCTGTGGCTTCTTGGATGACATCTGCCGATCGACTGCACGAAATTGCTGACTATGTTGCTTATTTGAATCAGCTGTACCAGCAAGTTTCATGGGATTTATTGGATAAACATTGTCGCATGGATCGTGTAGAAGTGAATGTCCTTGGTTTTTCACAAGGCACAGCCACTACTGCTCGATGGTTAGCCGATGGTTCTGTAAAGATTGACCAAGTTATTTTTTGGGCAGGTCCACTTCCAGAGGATGTTGATTGGGAAGCAGCAAAGCCCATTTTTAATGCCTCAAGAGCAGTTTTCCTTTTAGGAGATCAAGATCCATTTATGAAGTTTGAGCACTTTGATCATCACAAGAAAAAACTTGAAGAGTTGGGGCTAAACTTCGATTTTATTCCCTTTGAAGGTGCGCACGATATCGAACCTGACGGATTGGACAAACTCTGGAAACATTTATACAAAGAATCCTTACTTACATGATGCTGTTTGATTTTGGAAAATTCCCTTTTCCTCATTTATTTTGAAGCTGCGTTCAAGTAATAAATACCACAAACTAATGAAAACGCCCTTTTACATTTGTTGGATCCCCCTTTTCCTATTTTTTACAGCCTGCAATGATTCAAAGGCTCCTTCAGATACGAAAATGGAAACCAAAAGTACTAGCGCGAAAACTGCCGCTAAGCCTGCTGCAAATTCGAAACAGAATGCCTGGAATTATGTCCATGATCCCGAAAAACCTTATGCGATTTTGGATCACCAGCTCCCTATGAACAAAAAGTATCCAAACATTCCGCAATCGGAGTTGGGTATAACGATAGTTTCTCCAGACGGGTGGGAGGAAAAAGAAATGGAATTCCACATGGGCTACTGCGATCAAATGATGGCAAGTGTTGCCGATCAAATTAGATCAGAAGTTTTTTGCGCTTGCTTCTTGGAGAAAATTCAATATTACTACGAGCCCATTTACTTCAAAGATGCCTATGAAGACCAGAGCCGGTGGAATCAGTATTGCTATGCTAAAGCTGCAAAGGCTAAGGAAGATGGTAAATAAAAATAGCCCGTTCAAAAAAGGTTTATGCGCTCATTTTCAAAAGAAAGCGCTCAATTTGACGGCGGTGACGAAGAATGTGCACGATTGCATGCTCTAGCAGTTGATCAGCATCAAAGCGTTGACCCCAAGCAGTCAGAATCTTTTTACTGCTGTCTTTTTCGACCAGTTTCAGATTGGGATAGTCCTTAAACAACTGTTCGGTGTACTGAAACATCGTGTCCAGTGCCAGCAGGTATTCTTCAGCATTGTTTTGTTTGTGTTTCTTAGAATCAAAATCTGTTTCTCCTAGATTTTTTCTGATTGCGTTTACATAACCGTAGCCCGATCGAAGCACATGTGTGAGAATGGTTTGAATAGATTTACAATCTGGATCTTTTGTATCGAGATCTACAATTTGCGCCAATTCATTTGGGGTCAATTCCGAAACGAGGTCTTTCAAATCTTTTAGCGCACGCTCGTATTCATCTAACAATGCACCAGCTGCTCCTTGATCTCTAAATTTTTTCATGCAAGTAATTTAAAAGCAAAGTATTCAATCATTTCGTCGACCTCCGAATAATCTTCGCCTACTACTTCTACATCGGTCAAACGCGGCAAGTGTTGAGCGAAATAAATGTGATTGTTTGCCATTTCAAACAATTCAGTTGCTAAGGCATGTGGATAAGGAAATTTGGGCTTGATCTCCAGGATGACGTCGGCAATTTTTTGCACTAACTCCTTGTAATTGAGAAAGAAACCTTCCTTATTCTCTTGATCTACTGTTTTTCGATGGTAGGCTTTTGTTCCTTCCGCAATAAAAAGTCGATGCAAAACACTTTCGTTGACAAACTCAATAGCAGCATTGTCTTTGGAAGCGTATACAAGTGTTCGAATAATCAATTTTAGCTTTTCTTTCGAATCTTTGATGTTCATCGTATTGACTTCCATCAAATAACTCACCCACTCCCAATACCAAGAGACCAAGTAGATCAAAAGCATGTGCTTGTTTTCAAAGTAACGATACACCGAAGCCTCCGTTGATTCCATCTGGACTGCTAACTTCTTGAAGTTAAAGTCCTCAAAACCAATTTCATCGATCAGCAAGATGCTTTCCTTGATGATCTTTTTACCTAGAGTGGTCTCTTGTGGATCTTTCAAGTAGAAGGCTTTGTTCGGGCTTACTTTGATACCAATTGCCATAGTGTTGCTTAAGAAGCCTAAAAATAATAAATCGCTAGGAATAGCAATTTACTTAAACAAAGTTCGCCCATTTTCATTAATGATAGTATTGCTATTATACAGGATAGTTATTATGTTTGCAGCCGATGAAAATTAATTACACATGAATAAAGGACTATTTACACATTGGAAAAGTGATTTGCCCGCCTCACTAGTGGTTTTCCTTGTAGCCGTTCCCCTCTGTTTGGGAATTGCTTTGGCGTCGGGCGCTCCGCTCTTTTCTGGAATCATTGCCGGTATCGTTGGTGGTATCGTGGTAGGAGCATTTAGTAAGTCGCCGCTTGGAGTAAGTGGACCTGCTGCAGGTTTGGCGGTAATCGTTTTGACAGCCATTCAAGAACTGGGAGCTTTTGAAGTGTTTCTTTTAGCAGTGGTATTGGCCGGTATTTTACAAATCATTTTAGGATTCTTGAAAGCTGGGATCATTGGCTACTATTTCCCTTCTTCAGTGATTAAGGGAATGCTTTCGGGCATCGGAATCATTATCATTCTAAAGCAAATTCCACATGCAGTGGGATATGATAAAGATTATGAAGGTAGCTTGAGTTTCGTACAGCCCGATGGTCACAACACAATTTCGGAGCTCTATTACATGCTTGGCTCTATTAGTACGGGAGCATTGATTATTACTTCGCTTTCTCTTTTGTTACTGGCATTGTGGGAACGCCCATTCATGAAAAAGCTCGGATTCACGAAAATGATTCAAGGTCCTCTTGTGGTCGTTGGTTTAGGAATTGTATTAGGAATTGTATTCAATCAATGGGATATGCTTGCATTAAATGGTGAACAACTGGTACAAATTCCAGTGGCTACCAACTATGAAGAATTAAAAGGGCTTTTTACTTTTCCAGACTTTGCTAGTATTAGCAATCCTGCGGTTTGGGTTACTGCAGTAACTATTGCCATCGTTGCAAGTTTAGAAACATTGCTTTGCTTGGATGCAACGGACAAACTAGATCCAGAAAAACGTAATTCACCTACCAATCGAGAGCTAAAAGCACAGGGGATTGGAAATTTACTTTCGGGCTTGGTGGGTGGATTACCTATCACACAGGTAATTGTACGAAGTTCTACGAACATCCAATCGGGTGGAAAAACGAAACTGTCTGCAATATCACACGGTTTCATATTACTGATATTTGCTCTTGCCTTACCCAATGTACTGAATCTCATTCCTCTTGCAAGTCTAGCAGCGATTCTCTTTTTAGTAGGTTACAAATTGGCAAAACCAAGTTTGTTTGTAGAGATGTATAAGAAAGGAAGCACTCAATTCGCTCCGTTTATTATCACAATTATCGCCATTGTATTCACCGACTTATTAACGGGAATTGGCATCGGAATGGCGGTTGCGATATTTACAATTTTATACAACAATTACAGAAAGCCATTTTTCTTGAGTATGGAGAAAACGGCAAATGGAGATAGTATTGTGATGCGACTACCGGAAGACTTGACCTTCATTAATAAAGCACAAGTTCAAAAAGTATTCGATGACATTCCAAGTAATTCTATGCTCACTCTTGATGCAAGTAACACGATCAATGTTGACAATGATGTGAAAGAAATCATAGAAGAATTCAAGATTGCTGCCACACACCGTAATATAGAACTAAAATATGTTCCAGGGCCTTGGGAATCGAAAGCTCAAGAACAGCAATACATAAGTGCGAAAGAGCTCCATGCGAATTATAGCTCGTAATTATTGATACCTAATAAATAGTAGAAAATCATGAGTGAAATGACAAAAGTATTGACGGCAGTTTCTCAAAAAGAAACAAGCCCAGAGCAAGCACAGGAGCTATTGGCATTGGGAAACAAAAGATTTCTCCTTCAGCAAACACTTAAGCGTGATCTATTGGGTCAAGTTAAAGGAACTGCCTCTGGACAGTATCCCTTGGCAGTGGTATTAAGTTGCATCGATTCGCGTATTCCAACTGAGCTTATTTTCGATCAAGGGATAGGAGATATTTTCAATGCACGCATTGCAGGCAATTTCGTAAATCCTGATATATTGGGAAGCATGGAATTTGCCTGCAAGCTTGCTGGCTCCAAATTAGTTGTCGTAATGGGACACACTAGTTGTGGTGCTGTAAAGGGAGCTTGCGATCATGCAGAGTTGGGAAATCTAACGCATTTACTGTCAAACATTACTCCAGCTGTTGATCTTGTAGAAACCAAGGCAGACGAGGATCGGAGTTCAAAAAATCGAGATTTCGTAAATCGTGTCTCGACGAAAAATGTGGAACTCACTATCGCTAAAATTCGAGAAGACAGTCCTGTCTTAGCAGAAATGGAACAACAAGGTGCCATCAAAATTGTAGGAGCCATGTACCATGTAGAAAATGGCAGCGTCGATTTCTTTCCCAGCGAGGAAATCGTGTAACTTTTAATTAAAACAATTCTTTTTTCCATTTCCCAGTGAAGACTGGGAAAGACCTAAAGCCAATTGCAGAGATGAAATTTAGGCCCTTCATTGATTGCAATTGGCTTTTACTTTGTAAGAGTTCAGCAAATCTCCTCGTAAAATTCGAATAGTCGAATTACTTTCCAGGATATCCCCTTTAAGCCTGAATACTTTGCTTAATTGTGTTCCGTCCCAATTGATACATGTGTACTTCATCAGGACCGTCAGCAATTCTGATGCAACGGGCATATACCCAAAAAACGGCAAGCGGCGTATCTTGACAAACACCCATTCCGCCATGTGCTTGAATCGCGCGATCGACTACTTCACAAGTCATTCGAGGTACCACAATTTTAATCATTCCAATTAAATCCTTTGCGCCTTTTATTCCAAAGCGATCAATTTTATCGGCTGCTGCCAAGGTGAGGAGTTTTGCCTGTTCAATTTCGCAGCGTGACTTTGCGATATCTTGCCGGATACTACTAAAATCTCCAATGGATTTCCCGAAGGCTTTTCGTGTGGCAACGCGTTTACACATTAATTCGAGCGAGCGTTCGGCCGCTCCAATCAAACGCATGCAGTGATGAATTCTTCCCGGACCCAGCCGTCCTTGCGCAATGGCAAAACCAGCTCCTTCATCTACCAATAAATTTTCTGCGGGAACCCGCACGTTTTTCAATTCTATTTCTGCATGCCCCTCAGGAGATTCTACCATTCCAAAAACTCGCAAGGCACGAATAATATTTACGCCTTCTGTTTTGGCCGGAATAATAATCATGCTTTGTTGCACGTGCCGCTGGGCTTCGGGATCGGTTTTTCCCATTAAAATGTATACTTCGGTCTCAGGATTCATCGCACCTGATGACCACCATTTCCGACCATTAATTATATACTCGTCGCCATCGCGTACAATGGAGGTTTCGATATTCGTAGCATCGGAAGAAGCCACTTCAGGTTCGGTCATTAAAAACGCAGAGCGAATATTTCCAGCCATCAATGGCTCTAGCCATTGCTTTTTCTGACTTTCGGTTCCATATTTTGCCAAGACTTCCATGTTACCAGTATCTGGAGCTGAGCAATTGAATACTTGTGAAGCCCAAACCACTCTTCCCATGATTGCTGCTAAGGGCGCATATTCCAAATTCGTTAATCCAGGGCTTAAGTCTCCATAATCTTTGGGAAGAAATAAATTCCACAATCCTTCTGCTTTCGCCAAGTCTTTTAGAGCTTGTAATTTGGGAAATACTTTCCAAGGGTTTGCCTCCACAAACTCCATGTATTCTTTTTCCAAAGGGTAAATATGCACCTGCATAAAATGCGCTACCCTCTTTTGAAGTTCTAGCGATTTTTCACTGTATTCGAAATCCATTTATTTCTTTTGTTTAAAATCTAAGCAAGCATGTGTCCACCATCGGCGGTATAAACTCCACCCGTACAATATCCCCCTGCATCAGAAGCCAAGAAAACAGCGAGTCCCGCCATCTCATCTGGTTGCGCCATCCTTCCCGCAGGTAAATGGTTTTCGAATTGTTTCAAAATGTGATCATTCTTCCAAATTGCGGCGCTGAATTTAGTTTGAATCAATCCAGGGCAAATCGCATTCGATCGAATACCCACACTCCCCCACTCTTTTGCTTGAGCTTGCGTCAGCATAATTACGGCAGCCTTACTAATACTATACACAGCCAGACCCAAAGAGGGTTTCAATCCTTCAACGCTTGCAATATTAATGATAGATCCTCCGCCATTTTTCTCCATAATAGGATGACAAAGGTTTGCGAGTCGCATACACGCCTTCACATTTACATTCATAATTTTATCAAAAATCGCCTCAGTAGATTCAGCTAATGGCCCAAAAACAGGATTGGTGGCGGCATTATTTATTAAAATATCTACACTGCCAAAATGCTCTAGGGTTTTATCAATCAGATTCTTGCGCTGCTCTACATCAGAAACGTGGCAGGCAATTCCTAGTGCTTCGTGTCCAGCAGCTTTCAAGGATTCAGCCACTGCATCCACTGCCTCTTGCTTGCGACTACTTACGACTACTTTCGCTCCGTGCTCCGCTAGTCCCCAAGCCATACTTTCTCCAATGCCTCGTGAGGCGCCCGTAATTATGGCTACTTTACCTGTTAAATCGAACTGTTGTTTGATTCTACTCATCTTCGAACTCTCGTTTTATTTTCGAACGATAAGTTAAGGATAATTCCCTTGGGAAGGCTTCATTTAAAAAGTTAGGATCGAGTAAAATTAACAGCTCAGAAAAAGGCCCCGAAAAGCTCCTTTTCTGAAACTGCTTTTTTAATTGTTACTTGAATGCAGGTTTCAATAAAAACCCTCACCGAAAAGAAAGAAGGAAAACACCTATCGACTCATTCAAAAGCCTAGGGAAATTTCAAGGCTCTAATTCCCTCATAAACAACAATTGCTACTGCATTTGCCAAATTTATGCTGCGGACTTTATCGCTCATTAAAGGAATCTTGTACACGCTTGCTTCTTGTTCCGCTATCAGATCTTTAGGCAAACCAACCGACTCTTTCCCGAATATGAAAAACATTTCATCTTCAAAATCAATTTCGTAGTATTCTTGTTTACCGTGACTCGATAAGAAAGCCATTTTTGCGTTCTCATTTATTTCAAAAAATGAAGCAGCATTATCATAGACCGTCAAATTAATGTGCGGCCAATAATCCAAACCTGCTCGCTTCAATCTTGAGTTGTCTAATTCAAAACCAAACGGTTTTATCAAATGCAAGTTCGCGCCAGATGCTAAGCTAAGTCGACCTATGTTTCCCGTATTCATGGGAATTTCGGGTTCCATCAAGACAATATTGAATGCCAAAGCTTTGTTTTTTATTTGGTAATAAATGAGAATAAAAAAGAGCGCCATATTCAATAATACGACGCTCACTATTTTATTTCTAGAATAAGGAGGATTTACGAATCAGCCTTTTCTCTTTTAAGATTGTACTTTTCCATTTTCGAGTACAAGTGGCTTCGTTGAATATCAACTTCCTCTGCGGTCTTGGAAACATTCCATGAATTCTTTTTGAGTTTATGCTCTAAGAAACTCTTTTCCGCATAATCTTTAAATTCCTGAAATTTTGAGTACCGTTCAAAATCCATGGTGCCTGTTTTATCGCTCGAAGATCGATTTCCAGGCTTCACGTAAGCATGCACGTCCGTATCCGTAATTTGCTCGTCACTCAAAATAACCAATCGTTCGATCACATTGTGCAGCTCCCGAATATTCCCGGACCAAGGCAAAGCCTTGAGCTCATTCAGCGCCTTTTTCGTGATTGTTTTGGGCTTTACTGCATATTCAGTACAAATCTCACCCGTAAAGATTTCCGCTAGCAGAGGAATGTCTTCCTTTCTTTCGTCGAGACTTGGAACATGCATTAGAATCACCGCTATTCTGTGGTAGAGATCTTCTCGAAATTTATGCTCGCGAATCATTTTCGTAAGATCCTTGTTGGTCGCAGCAACGATTCGGACATTCACAGCGATTTCCTTATCGCCGCCTACTCGTGTGATTCTATTTTCTTGCAAGGCTCTGAGCACTTTTGCTTGTGCCGGCAAACTCATGTCGCCAATCTCATCTAAGAAAAGTGTTCCACCATTTGCCTGCTCAAATTTTCCGATCCGCTGTTTTACGGCTGAAGTAAATGCTCCCTTTTCGTGCCCAAACAATTCACTTTCGATCAATTCCGCAGGAATCGCTGCACAGTTTACTTCCACCATTGGCCCTTCGCTGCGAGAACTTTTTTCATGAATCCAACGTGCTACTAGTTCTTTTCCAGTACCATTATTTCCGGTAATCAAAACCCGTGCATCCGTTGGAGCAACTCGTTCAATGGTCGATTTAATTTGCTTGATAACATCAGACTTCCCAACAATATCACGAACCTTCGAAACCTTTCTCTTCAGCTGCTTGTGCTTCTTTACCAAGGTTTTCTTCTCCAAGGCATTTCTCACGGTGATTAAAAGGCGGTTCAAATCTGGCGGCTTAGCAATGTAATCGAAGGCACCATTTTTTACCGCTTCGACGGCAGTTTCCATGTTGCCGTGACCGGAAATCATGATGACCGGAAGGTCAGGCTTGATTTTGCTGACTTGCTCCAGCACCTCCATACCATCTAATCGTGGCATTTTGATGTCGAGAAAGACCACATCGTAATCGTTTATCTTAATTTGATTTAGACCAACGATTCCATCTTCGGCTTCAACAATTTCGTAGCCTTCATATTCTAGAATCTCGCGCAGGGTTCGACGTATACCTTTCTCATCGTCGATTATCAGTACTTTAGACATAACTTGGCAGTTTTGGGGTGTTCGTTTTTTACAACGCACACGAATGTACTAAATACTATACAAAAATAATGCCTAAACTATCTTTTAGTACCAATAAATATGCATAATTATGCTCTATGTTGTTCTTTAGGAGAAGGCAAGCACAGCCTCTATAAGTCCTTGATTATCTAGGAAAAACTGGCTGATACTACCAATTCTTTTGAACCTCTTGTATGCACATAGAAGCCTTCGCCAGACTTCATTCCCAACTTCCCAGCCGCTACCATGTTCACTAATAGTGGACAGGGGGCGTATTTAGGATTACCCATTCCATCGTGCAAGACACGTAAAATTGCTAGACAAACATCGAGTCCGATAAAGTCCGCCAATTGCAGTGGGCCCATTGGATGCGCCATGCCCAATTTCATGACCGTATCAATTTCATTAACGCCAGCAACGCCTTCAAAAAGTGTATAAATCGCCTCATTAATCATTGGCATCAAAATGCGATTGGCAACGAAGCCGGGATAATCGTTCACTTCTACTGGCACTTTACCCAATTTACTGGACAAATCCATGATCTTATTCGTGGTTTCATCGCTGGTAGCGTAACCTCGAATGACTTCCACCAATTTCATGATCGGCACTGGATTCATGAAATGCATTCCGATCACTTTATCAGGGCGCTGCGTAACTGCTGCTATTTTCGTGATAGATATAGAAGAAGTATTACTCGCCAAGATGGCATCTGGACCACTCAATTGATCCATTTCTGTAAAGATCTTCAGCTTCAACGCAGTATTTTCGGTTGCAGCTTCTACCACTAGATCGGCATTTTTCAAGCCTTCTTCCATGCTGGTAGTCGTCTGAATACGGGCTAAAGTAGCTTTCTGATCTTCCTCTGACAAACGGCCTTTCGTTACTTGTCGACCCAAATTCTTGTCGATTCTTGCCACTGCTTTTTCCAAAACTGCGGCATTGATGTCAATCAGTGTGACCTCAAATGCAGCCTGTGCAAATACATGGGCAATTCCATTTCCCATCGTTCCTGCTCCAATAACGGCAATATTCTTCATAGTATAAATCTATTCTTAACTGTTAGTTTAGGCCTTTTTATCTTGGCCTGTATTGATCAAATGCATGTTAATTCGAGCAACGATCATATCCATAGCTACTTGGTTGCGACGATCATTAGGAATAATGATGTCAGCAGCAGCTTTGCTGGGTTCAATAAATTGGGTGTGCATGGGCTGCACGGTTTTGTAGTAGCGATCTTGCACCGCTTCGAGGGTTCTTCCCCGTTCTTCAATGTCTCTTCGAATGCATCGAAGCAATCGATCATCTGCGGGAGCGTCGACGTACACCTTAATGTCCATGCGCTTTCGCAACTCTTTACTACTCAAACAAAGAATGCCCTCTACAATAAGGACAGGGTGCGGCTTCAGTAAGGTCGTCTCAGCTTGCCGCGTACAGGTCAAATACGAGTAATGCGGCATATCGACCGATTCGCCCGTTCTCAGTGTTTCTAGGTGTCGACACAGCAAATCCCATTCGATAGAGTCGGGATGATCAAAGTTGAGTTTTTGTCGCTCTTCCAGCGGCATTTCGGAATTATCACGGTAGTAATTGTCCTGCGGAATCACCACAGCCGCTCCTTCTGGGAGCTGCGTAAGTATTTGTCGGACAATTGTTGTTTTACCCGAACCGGTTCCACCTGCTATACCAATGACTAAGACCTCCATGTGTTGTTTAAAATCCGCCGCAAGATAGTTGAAATTACAGGGAAATGCTTTAGTGAAGGTGAATGAAATTGGCCTCTAGTAGGCTATCTCTTGCTTTGCCACTTATGAAACTGCTTATTAAGACATGGCGGGTAGATAGCAGAATCGACTGGGGTGCGAATGCCTTTTTCTCCGCCCAAACTATGTGGATAAATAATCCTACCCAAAAATAGCGACAATAAGGGAAAAATAGTATTACTTTTGCAGTGGAGAAATGGCAGAGTGGTCGAATGCAACAGTCTTGAAAACTGTCGTACCGCGAGGTACCGGGGGTTCGAATCCCTCTTTCTCCGCCATTTTTGGAAAACCAAGACACTGGGCTTCAGTGTCTTGGTTTTTTTATTGAATCTACTTTTTCATTGCTAGACAGTTAATCTAAATATTGTCTGAGCTTTCGCAACGATTTACTTTCAACCTTTCCCGATAGTCTTTGCGGTTTTCAGGTCACCAGCTGGCTTTACTTGATACACTAAAAACCTATCTCATTAGTGTTCAAGAAGCCATTCGAAGTCCTGACCC
>CALFBW010000487.1 GCA_937951415.1 uncultured Chitinophagales bacterium
AAGGTGTTACAATAGACAATGTCAATGTAGAGTGTGGATCGGGTGGATTCGGTACAACTTATTATGCTTTTGGAAGCTTTGATGGTAGTGATGCCAATTTGGGACTAGAGGCAGGGATTGTTCTTTCTTCTGGAAGTGCAAAGGCAGCTGAGGGTCCAAACGTAGCTGGAACAGTTTCAAATCCCATGAATTCTGGAAATCCGGGTTCTGATGCAGAACTCAGTTCATTGGTTTCTGTTAACATCCAAGATATCTGTAGAGTCACTATGGATGTAACTCCTCTGGGAGATACACTTCAATTTTTCTATGTTTTTGGTTCAGAAGAATATTATGGTTTCACGGCCACTACTTTCAATGATGTTTTCGGCTTCTTTATTTCTGGTCCAAACCCAGATGGGGGCTTTTATGACAATGAAAATCTCGCTATTGTTCCAGATACAGATCCACCAATGCCTGTGGCAATTAACACAGTAAATGGAGGATGTGGAACATTCGGCGGAATTTGCGCTCCATCTCCTGGTCCTAATGTCGGAGAAATTTGTCCTTGTAATGATTTGTATTACATAGACAACGATTTCACAGGTGGACCTACTTCAGTGCAATATCGAGGATTTACCCGCCCTTTGACAGCATTGGCTCGGGTGATTCCCTGTGAAACCTACACACTAAAACTAGCAATTGCTGATGGAACCGATCCTGCTTTGGATTCGGGAGTATTTATCGAAGCAGGAAGTTTATCGAGTAAAAATGTCGGAGTTAGTTCATCTACGGGTTATTCTCCGTTTGGTGATGATCAAGAGATTACAGTTGAGGATTGCGTACCTGCAGTCATTTATTTCGAGTTTCCTTTTGACATTTATGCGGATGCAAACGTTTATTATTCCATAATTCCTTGTGAAAGTGGTCAGTCTTTAGCAATAAATGGTGATGACTTTGCTTTTGTAGATGGCATCCTAACGGTGGCAGAAGGAGCTTCTTTGGATTCTATTTTTATTGAAATGTTCGAAGACAGTACTTTTGAGGGTATTGAGTGTTTTGGAATTAGCGTCGACAGCATTGAAATAGATGGATGTGCGTTTGAATTGGGTGGAGTTACGGAAATCGTGATCTATGATCAACTCATAACTGAATTAACAGTCGATTCAATTCAAGGGCCTATTTGCCCAGGAACACCTGTGCCACTTAATGTTGCCGGGGGATTGGCCTATGAATGGTCACCAGCATCAGCCGTGAGTGATCCGAATATCAAAAACCCAATTGCAACCGTTTTTGAAACGACTGAATTGGAATGTTATGTTCAAGTAAATGCTTGTGTTGATACTTACCGAGTTGAAATAATCGTGGCTGACTTGACACCTCCAGAAACCGATACGCTTTATGCCCTTTGCGAAGATGATCCTGTGCCATTGGTGGCAGGTGATGGAGCTTTAGCGTACATATGGACGCCCATCGGCCCGGATGCCTGTACCGACTGTCTATCTTGTACAGTCTGTCAAGACCCGGTTTTTACACCAAATGGTTCATCGCTGACTTATGACTTGGCAATGATTGTTGATCCAGGTTGTGATGTGCACGTAGAAGTCGAGATTATTTATGATAATCCGGGCTTTTTAGCTGGTCCTGAAAATGTGTCCAAGTGTGCCGAAGACGATATTGATGTGGACATTACAGGAGGAGTTGATGGTACCTATGTATGGACTCCCAGTGATGGCTTGAGTTGTTCCACTTGTCCTAATCCAACGATCTCCGTTACAAGTCCGACGACCTATGAAATCACAGCAGATAATATTTTCGGTTGTTCAGATGCATACACTTTAACAGTGGATGTACTGAGCAATACTGCTGCAGCGGGTGAAGATTTTGGAGCTTGTAATGAGGTGAATTCGATCATTGGCTTACCTGAAATAAACGGCGTTACCTATACTTGGTCGCCAAGTACTGGATTGAGCGATACCAGTATTGCGCAACCAGTGGTCAATCTTGCTACCCTTAACGGACAAAATCAGTCTGTTACTTATTCCGTCAATTTACAAGATGCAAATGGCTGCGATGCTTCTGATGAAGTGACAATTACAGCTTATGCAGAGCCATTTATTAGTATTCCCGAAGATTCTTTGTCGATCGTTATCGGTCAAGTGGCAACTTGCACAGCTTCTGGTGCGGGCGCTTTGGGCACTTACGAATGGTCTCCCATGGAGGGATTAACTGCTAGCACTGGTGCTTCAATTTCTGCACGCCCCCTTCTAAATACTTGGTATTATGTAGAGGGCTTTAATGAGTTTGGCTGCAGTGCAATAGACAGCATTTTTATTGAAGTAGTGGAACCTCCAGTACTGATATTTCCGAATGCATTTTCACCAAATGGAGACGATATAAACGAAACTCTTAGACCATATACCAAAGACATTATTGAAATCCGAAGTACACAAGTTTTCGATCGTTGGGGCAATCTTGTTTGGAGAGGCACAGGTCTTGGTCAAGAGTGGGATGGTCGCTACCAAGATACCGGAGAGCCAGCTCCTTTGGGTGTTTATGTTTTCTTTTGTGAATACATACAACTAGGAGAGGAGGACCTAAAAATTTACCGAGATAATGTAAGCCTGATTCGCTAGCAAAGAATCTGTTGCTGTGCCATTTTTCATATGGTTTTATTTGCAAATTCGTTGCACCTTTGCGCTCGCTTAACGCAAGGAATGCACTGTAAATAAATAATTAATAAGCTAGTATGGAAAATGCGCTCAATAATCTCGTGAACAATTGGCCAAGTTTGTTGGCGGAATACGCATGGCCTTTGGTCAAAGGGCTTATAGTTCTTTTTATTGGATTTAGGATAATAAATTGGTTGAATGCGTTTGCCGAGAAGCGCTTCAATCAAAGCAAGGTAGATCCTACGCTTTCCAATTTTGGATTGGGATTGCTAACGGCAGTGCTGAAGATAGCATTACTTATAGCAGTTGCTAGTACAATGGGGGTAGCCACTACCTCATTCGTGGCAGTTCTGGGTGCACTGGCCTTTGCGGTGGGAATGGCATTGCAAGGGAGTCTGGCCAATTTTGCCGGCGCCGTTTTGATTATTCTTTTCAAACCTTTCAAGCTTGGAGATTACATCAAAGCCCAAGGAGTAGAAGGTGTGGTTCAGGACATTCAAATGTTTTCTACCGAAATTGAAACACTCGATAAGCAAACAATTTATCTCCCAAATGGCCCTTTAGCGGGAGGGAATATTACCAATGTTTCAAAAAAGGGAATGCTGCGTTTGAGTATCCCTGTGGGTATTGGTTATGATGACGACATTCGTTCTGCTCGCTCTATTTTACTTTCACTGATGGATAAGGATGATCGAATTTTGAAGTCCCCAAAACCAGATGTAATTGTTACAGAACTGGGAGATAGTAGTGTAAATATTGCTATTCGACCTTGGGTGAG
>CALFBW010000488.1 GCA_937951415.1 uncultured Chitinophagales bacterium
CACAAGTAAAGGTGATTCTCGATTTTGATTTTTTCGAGAAACTTCCCTGCAATCCCGTTAAAAGCATGGCTCGTTTTCCTGGGCCTTTATACACGCCCGTCATGGAGGGAATGCCTGTTGATAATTCTCCAGCCATGGTTAAGGCTGCGAAATAAGTGGAACGAAAAGGATTGGTGGTCAGCCAACGATAAGGTACAGATACGGAGCAATGATAGGCATCCAAACGTTCAAGTTGCAAACCAGCAATAAAACCTAAAGGCAATTTTGCTAATAGAAAGAGCGAAATTTTCCACGAGCTGCTCGCTAGCTCTAGAAAGGAGGTTGCCTGTGGATTTATTTTGTTGATATCAAAGGGTTCGACTTTGTTGAGGCTAGACATTACAAGCAAATTTTTTCTAATGTACGCTCTATTAATCGATCTACAGCACCGCCAGGGTCTTTACTGAATTCGCCCCTTGCACGATTGGCAATTAGTGCATTTAGGGATAAAGCTCTGTGTCCTAATAAGGCCGCCATTCCATAAATGCCTGCGGTTTCCATTTCAAAATTGGTAACACGGGTTCCTTTTGCTTTTACAGTTTGCAAACGATCTAGTAAATCCACTACTTGGGGACGTAGACGCAATTGCCTTCCTTGCGGGCCATAAAAACCAGTACAAGTAGCTGTAATTCCCGTTAATAAATCTCCTGCGATTTCTTGGCGTAGACTAGCAGACCCCTCAACAAAATAGGGTCTTAAACCTTCCACGAAGTCAAAGGTATCCTCTTCAGAACGCTGCCGAACGGAATCATCACAGTGATAAAAATTTAAAAGCCCATCGTAGCCTACTGCAAATTGAGAAGCCAAAAAACAATCAATCGGAATATCTTCTTGCAATGCACCAGAAGTACCAATTCGAATAAGATCAAGACTCGTTTTGTTTTCTTTGATGGTTCGTTTCGCTAAATCGATATTAACTAAAGCGTCCAACTCATTAAATACAATGTCAATATTATCTGTACCAATTCCTGTAGAAATAACGGTCAATCTTTTTCCATTGAGTTCACCAGTGTGTGTGCAAAATTCTCGCTTACTTACTTTGTACTCAATTCGATCAAAATGCCTAGAAACTTTCAAGACTCTGTCTGGATCGCCTACAGTAATAATAGTATTCGCAATTTGTTCTGGTACCAGATTTAAATGATATACACTTCCATCCGGATTTAATATTAGTTCTGATTCCTTAATCAATTTTCTACTTTTATTTTCTTTATTCTCCTTTTAGAAGACGAAACACATTGGTGACATCTCCATCGGTTTGTACCCGAACCTGATAGATCCCACCAGTCATCTTCGTCCCACTGAAAAAGAGTGGCTCCTCTCCTTCGTGTTCAAAGGCATTTATTAACTGACCTTTTACATTGTAGATTTCAAAAACACTCTTTGACGTATTTTCAGGAAAAACGAATATGGCTTGCCCTTCGCCTTTGCTAAATCGTTCTGTATTTAAAACTTGAACTGTTGTGGGGTTTAAACCATCTAAGCATAAATCTGCTTCGATTCGAATAGTATCAGTCATAATTCTTCCAGTGAACAAATCTTCGGTTCGCAAAATAAATTCTTGGCTACCTCCAACTACGTAATTGGGATTAAATGTATTTGCATTTTCTAAGAGGTTTTCATTCGTCCAGGAAACTTCCAAATTCTCATAAAGTGCGTTTAGATTTCCTGTTTGTTCACTGCCAAGTAAAATGGTATCCCCCAAACAAGCTGTTTGATCTTCACCCGCATTTATTGCTAAATTAAAGAAACCCCTATTCAGCAAATGACGATATACCGCATTTCGATGCGTGCCTTGAAATACATCTAATTCGGCCTGCAATAGATTCGCTGCACCATCAGTCATACTCATGTTTTGCTGTAAATAAAAAGCAGAAGCAACTACAATTTTGTCTGTTATTTCCTTTCCTAATTCCTCATAAATATCTACCAACATGGATGACCAAATTGCACTAATGTAGTATTGATCGCCATCAGCTCCCGCTGAAGTTGTTAAATCTTCCGGAAAGTGATTATTCAAATCTACATACCTTCCTGGGAAAAAGGGATTATGTCCGTCCCAAGAAAACATACGCTCCCAACCAAAATCAGAAATTCCTCGACTGTATGAAGTGGCCCAATAGTCTGCATTCCCTTCGGCGATTCCCCTTCGGTGCAAACCAGACCAAGAGCCCGGAGCAGCTTGGTTTTCCACAAAGTGAAAAAATTCATGTGTAATTACATCTGCATCTTCTCCATCGTCTACTCCGCCCACGCCCAGATTCAGGCGAATGTTACCTTGACCATCCACTGCAACGAATGAATTATCAGCTTGATCTACATGTGCATCGGCTTCTAGTTGATCCGATAAATTTGTAAATCCCAAACTTTGAACATATTCATAAGTTTTGGAAAGGTGATAAAAGGCATTAACGTCTTCGAAGGCTTCTTCTGCTCGTGTAAAATTAAAGTCACCAGTTGTGCTGGTTGGAACTGGTGAATTTATTCCTACCACATTCTTCATAACGATCCACTCATTTTCTAGAACGAAATTCTGAGTAGTTTCATTAAACTCTGCTTTCATGCTAGTGAAGATGCGCTCATTATTCAAATCATCGAAATCACCATCATCACGGTCTGTATATAAATCTCCTGCTCCTTCACCGTAAAGCTTTTCAGCAGTTGTCAGTGGATCAGGATTAAATACAGCTACATTGATGGTTGTATCAATTTCAATATTCTTGTGCTGGTGCTTTCGGTGCTGGCATTGGTAGTACATGTTTCGCTCCGTAATAGAATAAAGTCCCATTTTATTAAGGTGATATTCATACACTTTCCCGTTAATCGGGTTTTCTACAATAAATTGCTGCATTAAATGCGCTGAACCATCAGGCCGTACTAGCCAGGTTTGTGAAGCCTGTGTAATTCTGTAGTCTGTGTATTGAAGCAGTAATTGT
>CALFBW010000489.1 GCA_937951415.1 uncultured Chitinophagales bacterium
AAGCTTTTACATTTACTTCATAGAGTCCTGGATCCAGATTGTTTAAGGGGTACCGTACTATACCCTCTTGATAGGAATCTTGGAGCGATTCATAGGAGTTGTTGAGAATAAAGGTTTCCTCGTTGGCTTCCAAGGCATCTGGAGACTGCAGGTTGGCAGTAAGATCGTGTCCGATTCCGCTACCTGTTGTATTGATGCCGCTGTCGTCGGAAAGCTTTACCAAAAGCGTGGGGGCATCATCAGTTATACCACCGAACACCCAAGATTCATCATTGATAAATACATCAACGACTGGCCCTAACTCATCGGCTTCGACCGATTCTTCCACGCCTCCAATAATTAGATTCTTATCAAAGCCAGTAGCATCCGTTTGCCCGTCAAAAGCGTAGTAGCTGATTTTGCCATTTCCATAATTGTAACTAATGTCTTTGGGAACAACGAAAGTAAAACTGAATGTTCCATTGTTTACGGAAGCATTTCCTCGAAAAACAACGCTGTTTTGCAAGTCAAATGATTCTGGACAAGATCCTGAAGACGGACAATTGCTAGGAGGTTCTTCGACATCGTATCCAGCAGGCAAGTCATTTCCCAAAGTCTTTAGAATTTTCACTTTGTCATAAATGATAGGGAATAAGTTTCCATTATAGTCTTCGATACGCTGACCAGCTTCGTTGACAATTTCTCCTTTGATTGTAACCCGACTCAATGCCCGAAGCGTATCATTGGTGCTTTCTAGTACTTCATTGTAGATTTCAGTAGTCCTTACTTTCTGCTCAGGATAATTAAGTACTAAAGCAGGATCTCCCAAAAGAACAAATTTTCGATTATTTAGTTTGGTTTGCTTCGCATCGTTCTTCGCATTGACCATTATGGTACCCAGTGCTGGATAAGCACCATCAATTTTCTGAAAAGCATTGCCTAAAAAAGCAGCATTCATGGTTTGATTCGATTGTGCAAAAACCACTCTCACTGTAGTGACAATTCCCACTCCACCGCCCTTGGCGTTTAGCAACACCTCTTCTCCCGCAGAAACTTTGTTGGGATCATCGTAGTGGCTGAAACTACAAGTTGCTGTTACAAACAAGGGAAGCTTGTCGAGATTGTCCCAAGAGCGAATGTTGGAAATCTGCAAAACCTTTTCCTGTGCCCATAAGGACTCGGAACCGTGTCCTACATAGTTCATCATAAAGGTTCCCGCAAAAATATTATCGTTAATGGCTTTCTCTGCCGATGGATAAGCCTCGCCGCTAGAGCTGTTCACTTGTGGGAAAGCATCTAAGTAGATTTTATTCACATTGTACTGCGGATACTTCTCTATAGTATCAGAATGAATCTCTGCATCATCAAAATGCAAATTCCCGTCTTCATCATCGCTTACCAAAGTAAAATTGTTGAGCCAAGGTCCGCGCGAGGCCGCTGACGTATAGTGCTTGATTTTATTCACCATATCCATCGCTTCTTGTGGTGTTTTTACTGGAAATCGACCAATGCCTATATCCAATTCAATGGTGCCGTTTGTCATATCGTCTCCCTCTTCATCGTTGAGGAAGGCGAAAAAATCATCGGTGCAATAAGAGTCGCGTCGATGAATAGAATTTTCACTCTGAAAGGATGGGATGAAATTGGTATTCCCACTTTCGTCAAATTGAATGTTTCGAAAATCAAAGGAAGCATCACCCATAAAGAGCGCATACTTGGTCATCTGATTTTCTCCTGCTAAAGAACGGTCGTAGATCATTTTGAAGAAATCTCTAATGGCACTTAAATCTTGCGTTCCCGACGAAAACTCGTTGTACACTTGCCCAATTTCAACAATTGCTACAGACAAGCCTTGTTGGTCACGATGGAATTGCGCAATTTCATTTGCTGCTGTCATAAACAGTGGATGAGTTAGCACAATCATATCTGGACCACCAATGCCGTGAAGATTTTGTGGTAAAATGGGACCAATTGCGGTCGGTGTTTTAAAAGTGTTTCCATCGTGCGCCAAGAAAGTACGCAGTTGTTCGGTTTTACGAACAAAAGAACTTCCGTTTGCTTGTAGCGGTAAATTCGTCACATTAGAGGGATCAGTAACGTCCCAAATCTTTAAGCCATTCGCAGGGCTACCAATGTTAAATTGAGTGTAAGCGCCTTCTCCTACAGTGCGATGATCTCGAATCATCAGTTGACCATTGACCAAGGCGGCAGTATTTATTTTCAAAAGTCTTCTAGCGTGTACTTCCAAGAAATCCAACCATCCATTTCCGTTGGCGATTTGTGGTATGTATTCTAAGTTGATGGACAAGTTTTCAGAGTTTACCTCTAAACTGCTTTCCTTAGTGGAGGCTTTAGCAAATGGATCGCCGATGCCTCCCCCAGAAGCGGTTAAAAAGTGATCGGCTAGTATTTGATTGTTAGCACGCACATACATGTGGGCTGTTGCTGCGTCTGTCGTTCGACTTGCTACTCGCGATCGAATCTTAAGAGGCACACTGGTATCAACGTCTTTCAAGTTGAAGTTGTAATCACGATCAGAGCCCGAACTGAAAATGTCTCCATACCAATTCCTACCAGTGCCTAACACGTTTACTAATTCGTCATTTATTACATGCAAATCATCAAAGCTGCTACTGCTGGCATTTGGAGCGGTTTCTTCTACATAATCTTGGATGCGCTTACCCTTGTTTCCTTCAATATTGATGAAATAATGATGTGAAAATGAATAAGGGTGTTTTTGAAATAAATAAGAGTTAGTACTGGCATCGAAAATCCACTTGTCTGGCCCTGTGGCGTAAAAGAGGAAATAGTCGTCTATATCCATCACTCCATTGTTGTTCAGGTCTACCACTTTAACGGCGCATTCCGTTAGGTCATCTGAACGTTCTGCTCCCGCCCGTTCAGGCAAAAGCCCTCCGGGGTTACCGAAAATTTTGAATTTGCTCAAATCCCAGCCAGAAGATGAAAGTCCCAATTCCTCT
>CALFBW010000490.1 GCA_937951415.1 uncultured Chitinophagales bacterium
AAATTTCTAAAAGGACAAGGCGTGCCTGCAAATTTCTAAAAGGACAAGGCGTGCCTGCAAATTTCTAAAAGGACAACGTGCCTCTAAATTTCTAAAAGGACAAGGCGTGCCTCTAAATTTCTAAAAGGACAAGGCGTGCCTTGTCCGTACGCCTTTTAAAAGGCTAAGAGCGGGAGAATCGGAGGCTTCGACGGAATCCCTTTCCTTGAATCTCCAAGATATAGCTTCCGGCAGGCAGGGAAGAAAGATCAAAGGATTTTCTTCCATTGATTTGCTTTGCCTCAAAAAGCAGCTGAATTAGTTTTCCTTCCAAAGTCAAGATACGAGCAGATTCTACCACTAAACCATCCGTATCCAAAGTGATCGAACCTTCCGATGGGTTCGGGAAAAGCATCGGTTCTGCCCCATTTTTGTTGCTTTGAACAATACCTGTGCCCTCTTCTGGGCAGCCAATCATGCATGGAGCGATGTAAAGACTCGCCGCTGCAAGGTTGTTTTCATAGCAAGTCTCTCCTAGCTCTTCCAAGGGGTCAATCTTGAAACGAAGATCGTACTGTCCTCCAAATCTCACATTTTCAGGAATTTGAGGAATGGTCATCTGTATAGTATCCTCATACGAAACGGCGGGAAACGGATGTGAAGTTTCCCAAGCGATTGATCCTGTTTCGTCAATAAATGTCAGACCCAATTGCACAGAATCTTCCAGTGCTTTTCCCAGATTTTTCAAGCCAAATGACAACTGAAAATCATTGGCATGCCAGTCGATGCTGTCTTTTTCTAATTTTAAAGATAAAGGGTCTAAAATATATTCTGGGCTGTCCCATGAATACATTCTTATGGTTGGATCACCTACCCAAAGTACTTCAGTACATATTTTCCGAATGGCAGGATTGCTCGGATTGTACATATCCTGAATCGTGTGTCTTATTGCATCACTAAACGGGTTTCGATAATCATCGCCTGTAAGATGTCTGAGTAAGTGGCTTGTAAATGTATTTATTGACGAAACTGCATTCAGTCCTGTTGAAGCTAAAAAACCAACCGTACCTGCACTATCTGCTAAAATGTAGTGTTCCACCATGGTTTCTTCGCCAGCTGGTCGATGAATCATCCCTACTGAACAAGCGTTCGATAAGAAAATAGGATACCTCCCTTGCCAATCATAATCTTGGGGATTCGTACTAATATCGTACTGCCAATAATCTTCGATGCCGTGACCAAAGTAGTTGATCAGAGCGAGGCCATTTTCGAGCTGCTCGCCAAAATCGGGTGCTGGATAAAATGTCTCCTCCTGACCCACCAAGGGCTGATCGTAATCATCCGTCAACAAATCAACGACATTCATTCCCGTTTGCGTTCCTTCGATGGTTCCCTCGAAATTTTCTAAAAAGCTGCTAAATAAATCGGTTTGATCAGCGCCCCAGCCCTTGCTAATGTGTAAAACATTTTTTGTCCAAGCACGATTTTCCAAATCTGCGCAATCTAAGTCCTTCCAAGATTCATAGTGCAGTACTTTATTTAGATAAACACGTACGTCATTGGCATTGGTGGCTGGTAATCTTCCTACCGAGAGTTCGGGAAAATAATCATACATCCCCTTGCTTACAAAAAAGGCATCTGATGCTACGTGCCCGTAAGATGGCACTAAACATTGTGCTGCCGAATTGCTATTAAAACGTGTTTTTGAATACTCCACACTTTTGCCCATCAAAAAAAGATACTCGGGTTTCGACTGCCATTGATCGATCGCGAAACGAACGAAGTTCTTGATCGAAATTGGGTGCAAGTCGATTCCAAAGGCAAATTGATCGTATAAGTCTTCGACATCAACATCGGAAACACGGTAAGCTCCTCCATTTTCAGAGCCTCTAAAATCGGCATATCGCTGCACTTGATCTACAGCTCCTTCTCGAAGAATCTTATTCGAAATTTGAATAAAATTCCCCTGATTCTCTGGCAATAAATAGTTGGTGAAAGTTTTTTCTTCCAAACTATTTATTTTTTCATTTCCGAGAAAAGCATTGAATAAAAAGAAAGAACGCTTTGTACTTTCTAATTCAAAATTTTTAGGAATAAAAAAACGGTGCTTTCCATCTTGATAGGAAGCTGGAATCAACTGCCCCAATTCTTTATCAAGCAAATAAATGCCATTTACTGCATTTAGGTTTTCAAATTCCACGTAAGTGTCTTCGTCAATATCCAAGCTTACAGCAATTTCTGACAAGCCCTGCAAATCAAAGCTTCGAGGATAGCTTACTTCTCCCCAAGCCACGGAATAAATGGTTTCGTAATCCCAACCAGAAACTTCGCCATCGTAGGCTCTGCATACCATTTCCAGTTCTTCATTCTGGATTTCGTTTTCTTTTAATTGAAAAGAAAACTCTTCCGCAGAGAACCTTGAAAATCGATGAGAGAAACGATCTAAACCATTGACTTCAATTTTGGCCGCTTTGTCCAATATCACGCCAAGAGAACGATTTCGGCCAACGACATTTAAACGCACATCGACTTTATCTTGAACTCCATACTTTAAGCCAGGCGTTGGAATTTTAAAAGTGTAAGGGAGATCACTTTTTATTAAGCCAGATAGCCATGCTTCCCCTTCATTAAAATCTGCCAAATAAGCAAAAGCGACGCCACTACTTGTTTCAGGTTGTCCTGATGCGAAGGCATTCGCTTTAATTCTTCGCGAAGTATATAAAAAGGAATTTTCTGCAGGCGGAAGCGCGCCATCTAAGTTATTTTCGACGATATCGTAACGCAGATGTTCTCCTTCTTCTTGGTCTACTAAATAGTACGAGCGCAAATCTGAGAACAAACTCATATCTGGCTGTGCTTGCCATTCAGGATTTTGAAATAAAATAGCATCTGCAGCACCATCATTTTTTATTCCATAAAATCCAATAGCTTTTCCTGGGCCAAAATCGTCAGGAATTAAAATGGGAATTTGCTTCCCATTGGTAAATAGTTTCCAATACGTCGTTGGTTCTGATAAACCTGCTTCCGCGAGCACTTCATAAGAAATGGTATGCCAGGTAGTTTCTTCCGTTTTAAATTTGAAATAGGTTTTTTCATGATCAATCCATTCATTATTATAGGGGCCCTGAGCCCAGAGAAAAAGAGGGCCAAATAATCCTAAAAAAGAAAAGAAAAATACGCGCATACAATCAATTAAAGGGCTGATTTGTTTTTCATAAACGCAACCGTATTTATTAGCAATAAAAAATGAATCAAGTCATCTTTATCCTGGCAGCAACTTACGTTCTTTTGGAGCAGGCAATAAATCGCTAAACACCATTTCATCCACAATGTCTCCTCCCCAAGCATGGTAACTTTGATATCCCCAACTTTCGAGTCTTAAAATCTTCTTTTTATCATCATTATAATAGTCGAATGACTTAAACTGATCATAGCTATAATCTCGGGGATCAATACTGTAGCCGACCTTTCCACCTTCTCTATAAAAACGTTGATCTTGATACGTGATTTGTTCTGGCGGTTCAAAGCTTCCCCTTACCAGATAATTGTCCAAATTGGGAACAACGCTAGCCGCATTCACTTCCTTAGTTAAAGGTATTTTCTCATCGTCGTGATTGTAAAGCGCATCAATGTGTAGCTCTTCTCCTCTGTGATCAATACGTAATCGCTTCCCTAAACGATTGCCCATACCTGCACCTTCTTTCCAATACACTACACGCATCCTTTCAGTCATCCATTGCTTCATTTCAAATTCAACAATTGAACCCTCGTTCAAATCAACCGGTCGAAGATTCACCGGATCATAGTTTTGATTCCGAATCAAATCAATAATTTTTTGATCCGTAATGCGAGGTTTTGCACTGGTGAGAGGATTGTCATCGACGTCTGCGTAGTAAGCCGCTTTTTTGTTTTGTCGTAAACCATAGAGTATCAAGCCTCCTCCGATTGCCAAAAACAATAAGGCCTTCGTATAGTCGCCATTCATTATGCCCATCGCGGCTGCGAGTAAGACCACTACGCCAGCAAAGATGATGAACCAACCAATATATCTTTTCATAGCCTCAAATTTAAGCGAAAAGAAGATGCTTTGAAGCGGTCTGCACAAGCGCTTAAATATATACAAATAAAAATGTGTTGAATAATCCTGTGCAGTTGCCAAATTTAGAAACAAGAGGAATTAGAAAGCGTATCACTATATAAATCAGCACGATAGAGGAGCTGCAACGGTGAAAAGGACGAAGATATGCTTTTGAAAAAGAGACATAAG